>NZ_JAALEC010000229.1:0-5945 GCF_014145205.1 Dietzia sp. DQ11-44 | reverse complement strand
CGGCGACACCCCGGACGGCGACACCCGGGGCGGTGCGACCCCCGACCACGACCCGCGTCTGTTCCCCAGGGTCACGGCCTACCGGTTCCGGCGCGGCACCCTGCGTCCGGGGCAGCAGCGGAACTGGGAGGAACACTGGCCGACCTACGGCCGCAACGTGGCGGACGACCTCGTCGACCCGCAGGCCCTGTTCGGTCGCGTCGCGCCGCTGATCGTGGAGATCGGCTCCGGGACCGGGACGTCGACCGCGGCGATGGCGGCCGACGAGCCCGACGTGGACGTGATCGCGGTGGAGGTCTACCAGCCGGGTCTGGCCCAGCTCCTGGGGATGATCCTGCGCGAGGGGCTCGAGAACGTCCGGATGATCCGCGGCGACGGGGTGGACGTGCTGACCAACATGATCGCGCCGTCGAGCCTGACCGGCGTGCGCGTGTTCTTCCCGGATCCGTGGCCCAAGGCCCGCCACCACAAGCGGCGGCTCCTGCAGTCGGGCACGTTCGAACTGATCTCCTCGCGCCTCCGTCCCGGCGGTGTGCTCCACGTGGCCACCGACCACGCGGACTATGCCGACTGGATCGCCGAGACCGGCGACGCGGAACCCTCACTCGAGCGGCTCGACGCCACGACCGGGGCCGGACACGTACCGTTCAGTCTGAAAAGACCCGTGACGAAGTTCGAGGGCAAGGGTCTGCAGGAGGAGCGAGTGATCAACGAGTTCCTCTGGCGTCGTAGAGACTGACAACCCCGTATCTACAAGAAGACCGAGGCAGCAGACGATGACCCCACCTGACGGACCGGACGCCCACGACCTCTCCGACGTGGTGCCGCCCGACGCCCCGGGCCTGGTGCTGCTCGTCTGGGACGCCCCCAACGTGGACATGGGCCTGGGCTCGATCCTCGGCGGCCGTCCCACGGCCGTGTACCGTCCCCGTTTCGACGCGCTCGGGCGGTGGCTGCTCGGGTACGCGGCCGAGTTGTCGGTGACCACCAACGACACCCTCGAGGCCGAGGCGACCGTCTTCACCAACATCGTCCCGGGCACCTCGGACAACGTCCGCCCCTGGGTCGAGGCCCTGCGCAACGTCGGCTTCGCCGTCTTCGCCAAGCCCAAGACCAGCGAAGACTCCGATGTCGACGACGACATGCTCGAGCACATCGACCGGCGCGCCGAGTCCGGCAGGCTCGCCGGTGTCGTGGTGGCCTCCGCCGACGGCCAGGCGTTCCGCGAGCCGTTGGAGGAGCTCGCCGACGAGGTCCCCGTCACCGTCATCGGGTTCCGGGAGCACGCCACCTGGGCCGTCCAGCACGACACGATCCGATTCCTCGACCTCGAGGACATCCCAGGCGTGTTCCGGGAGCCCCTGCCCCGGGTCAGCTTGGAGAACCTGCCCGACGAGGGTGCCTGGCTGCAGCCGCTCCGGCCGCTCACCGCCCTGCTCAACTCGCGTTAGGAGCGCGCAGCCGTGTTCAACTCACTCGGAGGGTTCGTCGCCCGCCGCCGCGTCCCCGTCCTGCTCTTCATGGTCCTGGTCATGGCCGCCCTCAGCGTCGCGGGCAGCATGTTCGGCAACGCCTTCGGTCAGGGGGGCTTCGAGGACCCGAAGAGCGGGTGGGCGACCGCCGAGCGGCTCGAGCAGGAGGCGTACGGCCGCGACGCGCTCGGCGACGTCGTCGTCACCTATCACGCCCCCGAGGGCACCACGGTCGACGATCCCGCGTTCCAGGACCCCGTCCGGGCCTCGCTCGACGCGATCCGCGACGAGTTCCCTGACGAGGTCACCGGCGTGACCAGCTTCGTCTACAACCAGTCCCCCGCCCTGGTCAACCGTGACGAGGGCATCGCGGTGGCCTCGATCCAGCTGGCGGGCGAGGAGGAGGAGATCCTCGAGAACTTCCGGGTGATCGAGAACCGGATCGACGTCGACGGCATCGAGACCGACGTCGCCGGCGTCCAGGCGGTCGCGGGAGCGCTGCAGGACGGCATGGACGCCGACCTCGTCCGGGCGGAGCTCATCGCGCTGCCCCTGGTGTTCGTCCTGCTCATCGTGGTGTTTGGCGGCGTGGTGGCCGCGTTCCTGCCGGTGGCCGTGGGCATCCTGACGATCCTCGGGTCGATCGGCGCCCTGCACCTGCTGTCGTTGGTGGTGCCGGTCAACTCGTTCGCCCAGAACGTGGTCACGCTGATCGGCCTGGGGCTGGCGATCGACTACGGCCTGTTCGTGGTGAGCCGGTTCCGGGAGGAGATGGCCGAGGGGTACCCACCGGTCGTCGCCGTGCGCAGAGCCGTGGCCACCGCCGGCCGCACCGTGGTGTTCTCGGCCGTCATGGTGGGCGTGACCCTGTCCGGGCTGCTGATCTTCCCGCAGGACTTCCTCAAGTCGGTGGCCTATGGGGCGATCGCCGCCGTCATCCTGGCCGCGCTGCTGTCGGTGACGCTGCTCCCGGCGGTGCTGGTGATGTTGGGGCACCGCGTCGACATGCTCGGCATCACGCGCCTGCAGCGGCACCGCACCCGCGAGCAGGTGGAGAACGGGCTGTTCGGCCGGGTCGCCGACTTCTCGATGAAGCACCCGGTGGCGGTGGCGGTGCCCGTCGTGGTGGTCCTCGTGGCGCTCATCATCCCGTTCTCCGGGGTCAAGTTCGGCGGCATCAACGAGACCTACCTCCCGCCGGACAACACCACGCGCGTGGCGCAGGAGCAGTACGACCAGAACTTCCCCGGCACCCGCACCGACCCGATCAAGCTCGTCGTGATCGGATCGGACGGCACCACGCTCTCGCAGATCCGCGCCGAGGCCAACAACGCGCCCGGGCTCACCGGTCCGTTCCAGTTCGCCCGGTCCGGACAACAGGACGACCAGGGCCGCGACGTGGTGGTCCTGCAGTCCGGTCTGGTCGACCGCAACTCACCGGCCGAGACCGTCGAGTACCTGCAGCAGTTCCCGATCCCCGCCGGCACCGAGGTCCACGTGGGCGGGAACCCGGCCATGGAGTCCGACTCGGTCGACGCGCTGGTCGACGGACTCCCGTGGTTCGTGCTGTACGTGCTGGTCGCCACCACGATCCTGATGTTCCTGGCGTTCGGCTCGCTGGTGCTGCCCATCAAGGCGGCGATCATGAACCTGCTGGGCCTGGGCGCCACGCTCGGGATCCTCACGTGGATCTTCGTCGACGGGCACCTCGCCGACCTGCTCGGCTTCACACCGGGGCCGCTCACCTCGCCCGTGGTGGTGCTGCTGATGGCGATCATCTACGGGTTGTCCACGGACTACGAGGTGTTCCTGGTGTCCCGGATGGTCGAGGCGCGATCCCGGGGCGCCAGGACCGCCGAGGCCATCCGCAGCGGCGTGGCCAACACCGGTCGGATCATCACCTCGGCCGCGCTGATCCTCATCGTGGTGACCGGCGCGTTCGCGTTCTCGGACATCGTGATGATGAAGTACATCGCGTTCGGCATGATCGCCGCCCTGATCATCGACGCCACGGTGATCCGCATGCTGCTGGTGCCCGCGGTCATGCAGATGCTGGGCACCGACAACTGGTGGGCCCCCCGGTGGATGAAGCGGGTCCAGGAGCGGATCGGCCTGGGCGAGGCCGAGATCGGCGACGAGCCCGAACACCTGCAGGGCGGCCCTGCCCGGGTCGGGTCGGCGGGACCGGTCAGGGTCACGGAGACGGGCGTCCCTGACACCGCACCCGCCGGACCTGTCGCGGGGAGCCCCACTGACGGACCCTCCGTGGCGGAGGGGACGCAGGCGCCGGGATCGGCGGTGGGGCTCCTCGAGCGCGAGCCCGAAGCGGAACCTGTGCGCGAACCGGAACCTGTGCGCGAGTCGGAACCTGTGCGCCAACCCGCGCCCGAACCTGTGCGCGAGCCCGAACCCGACCTCCGGACCGCGCCCCGGCCCGAGCACCGTCGTCGGGACGGGGGCGGCGGGGAGAAGATCCCCGCCGCGGAGCTGATCGCCCGGCTCCGGCAGGAGCGGGAGCGGGAGAGGGAACGGGATCGCGACGCGTGAGGCCCCGCCCGACCTCCGGAGTGTGAACCTGGGCCGAGGCCGGTCCGCGGGTTATGGTGGCGGGATGAAGGGGACCCGGGGCGCCGTCCTGCGCCGTCGTGTCCGGGTGGTCCTGGTCAACCCCTGGTTCAAGGCCTTGGCGACCCTGGCCGTCCTGGGCTTCGTCCTCTACTGGCTCCGCGGGCAGATGCCGTTCTTCGCCGAGGGGTTCTCGGCGGTCACCAGCCCGCACTGGGGTTGGGTCGCGGTGGCGCTGGTGTTCTCCTACCTCTCCATGTCCAGCTACGGCTCGGTGCAGAAGGTGCTGCTGCAGTCGGCGGGCGTCAGGGTGGGGCACTGGGCGAGCGTCGGTCTGGTCTTCTCCGCCAACGCGTTCTCGACCTGCATCCCCGGCGGGCAGGTCTTCGGAACCACCCTGACCTACCGGAAGACCCGCCAGTGGGGCGCGACCCGGGTGGTGGCGTCGTGGCAACTGGTGATCTCCGGAGTGCTGTCCACGGTGGGGATCGTGCTGCTCGCGTTGATGGGCTTCTTCCTGGTGGGCCGTGTGTCCAACCCGTTCCTGCTGATGGTGTCCGCGATCGGCCTCGTGGCGATCGTGGTGGTGGTGCAGTGGGCCGCCAGGAACCCCGACAGGATCGAGGAGGCCCTGCTGTCGTTGTTGGCGTGGGTCAACGCCCGGCGCCGCCGGCCCGCCGACCACGGTGCGACCGGGGTCCGCAAGATCGTGGAGCAGGCCGAGGCGGTCGAGATGACCAAGACCCAGTTCTCCAAGGCCTTCGCGTTCTCACTCCTCAACTGGGTCGCCGACATCGGCTGCCTGTGGGCGGCCGCCCACGCGGTCGGCGCCCAGCCCAGCATCGGCGGTCTGTGTATCGCCTACGTCACCGGCAAGATCGTGGCCTCCGCGCCGATCACCCCCGGTGGTCTGGGAACGGTCGAGTTCGCGCTCATCACCGCGCTCACCGCGGGCGGGCTCGGTGCGCACCAGGCGTTCGCGGCGGTGTTCCTCTACCGCATCGTCAGCTTCGTCCTCGTGGCGCTGGCGGGGTGGGTGGTCTTCTTCCTCTTCTACCGCGGTGCGGTGGAGATCGATCCGGATGCCGAACCCGCGGAGGACGACACCCCGCGCGAGGACGCCTCGTCGTCGTCGCCCCGCCTCCACCCCGACCAACCAGCCGTGATCGCCGCCCCGCCCGCCGGTCTCGCCGCGATGTGGCCGATGAGGGGCACGCCGTGGCGCGCCACCGTCCCCCGCGACTCCGGGCCGATCCCCCTCCTGCGCGTCCGGGAGGACGGGACCCGGGACGCCGGGGAGGGTGAGGCCTCCTGCTCGCTGGGCGGCGGCGAGCACCGTGACGAGAGGGATAGGTGAGCCGAGTGGCCCTGCCGCTGATGTTCCTGCTGGACGCCGTGCTCGTGGGGGTGTTCGCGACCTTCGGGCGCGGCGCCCATTCCGAGGGCCTCGGGATCGGGCAGGTGTGGGGGACGGCGTGGCCGTTCCTGGTGGGTCTGGTGGTGGGGTGGGTCGTGGTGCTCGCCACGCGCCGCGACCCCGGGACCATCCGGTCGGGTGTCCAGGTGTGGGTCGCCACCCTCGTCGGCGGGATGCTGATCCGCGGGATCGGTGACGGACGGGTGCCGCACTGGAGCTTCATGGTGGTGGCCGCGATCGCCACCGGGGTGTTCCTCCTGGGCTGGCGGGCGCTGCGCGCGGCGGTGTCCCGGCGCCGGTCGGCCTAGCTCGTCAGAACCCCTAGCGGAACTCGGGCGGGATCTGGTCGAGCATGTGGGCCGGGACGGTGACGGTCTCGGGCAGTCGGACGCCGTCCGGGGCGGGCAGTCCCTCCGGGACCACGATGGTGACCGGTTCCGCGCGTCCTCCGGCGACGGGGGCGGGGGCGGGATCGAGGACGGGTGCCGGCG
>NZ_JAALEC010000023.1:0-5367 GCF_014145205.1 Dietzia sp. DQ11-44 | reverse complement strand
CGGTGTGGTGGTGTTGTTTGAGAACTCAACAGTGTGTTTTGTTTGTGATAGTGCCAAATTTTTTGTTTGGTTGCGACCCTTTCACATCCCTGTCGTGGGGGTCGCGTTTTTTGAACAGCCAGTTTGTTTGGTTTGTTTTTTGCTTGGATTGTGCTTTTTGTAGTGCTGAGAAGCTTTTATGGAGAGTTTGATCCTGGCTCAGGACGAACGCTGGCGGCGTGCTTAACACATGCAAGTCGAACGGTAAGGCCCTTTCGGGGGTACACGAGTGGCGAACGGGTGAGTAACACGTGGGTAATCTGCCCTGCACTTCGGGATAAGCCTGGGAAACCGGGTCTAATACCGGATATGAGCTCCTGCCGCATGGTGGGGGTTGGAAAGTTTTTCGGTGCAGGATGAGTCCGCGGCCTATCAGCTTGTTGGTGGGGTAATGGCCTACCAAGGCGACGACGGGTAGCCGGCCTGAGAGGGTGATCGGCCACACTGGGACTGAGACACGGCCCAGACTCCTACGGGAGGCAGCAGTGGGGAATATTGCACAATGGGCGAAAGCCTGATGCAGCGACGCCGCGTGGGGGATGACGGTCTTCGGATTGTAAACTCCTTTCAGTAGGGACGAAGCGAAAGTGACGGTACCTGCAGAAGAAGCACCGGCCAACTACGTGCCAGCAGCCGCGGTAATACGTAGGGTGCAAGCGTTGTCCGGAATTACTGGGCGTAAAGAGCTCGTAGGCGGTTTGTCACGTCGTCTGTGAAATCCTCCAGCTCAACTGGGGGCGTGCAGGCGATACGGGCAGACTTGAGTACTACAGGGGAGACTGGAATTCCTGGTGTAGCGGTGAAATGCGCAGATATCAGGAGGAACACCGGTGGCGAAGGCGGGTCTCTGGGTAGTAACTGACGCTGAGGAGCGAAAGCATGGGGAGCAAACAGGATTAGATACCCTGGTAGTCCATGCCGTAAACGGTGGGCGCTAGGTGTGGGGTCCTTCCACGGATTCCGTGCCGTAGCTAACGCATTAAGCGCCCCGCCTGGGGAGTACGGCCGCAAGGCTAAAACTCAAAGGAATTGACGGGGGCCCGCACAAGCGGCGGAGCATGTGGATTAATTCGATGCAACGCGAAGAACCTTACCTAGGCTTGACATATACAGGACGACGGCAGAGATGTCGTTTCCCTTGTGGCTTGTATACAGGTGGTGCATGGTTGTCGTCAGCTCGTGTCGTGAGATGTTGGGTTAAGTCCCGCAACGAGCGCAACCCCTGTCTCATGTTGCCAGCACGTTATGGTGGGGACTCGTGAGAGACTGCCGGGGTCAACTCGGAGGAAGGTGGGGATGACGTCAAATCATCATGCCCCTTATGTCTAGGGCTTCACACATGCTACAATGGCTAGTACAGAGGGCTGCGAGACCGCGAGGTGGAGCGAATCCCTTAAAGCTAGTCTCAGTTCGGATTGGGGTCTGCAACTCGACCCCATGAAGTCGGAGTCGCTAGTAATCGCAGATCAGCATTGCTGCGGTGAATACGTTCCCGGGCCTTGTACACACCGCCCGTCACGTCATGAAAGTCGGTAACACCCGAAGCCGGTGGCCTAACCCTTGTGGAGGGAGCCGTCGAAGGTGGGATCGGCGATTGGGACGAAGTCGTAACAAGGTAGCCGTACCGGAAGGTGCGGCTGGATCACCTCCTTTCTAAGGAGCACTCACCTCGCCTGTTGGTGGGGTCAGAGTTAGCGCCTGGTTCGTGCCCGTTCGTGGTGCGCTGGGTGGCTCATTGGGTGGAACACTATTGCGTAGGACTCGCCGTGATCTTCGGCGCCGGCTCAGGGCTGGTTGTCGGGGGGAGCGTGGTTCGGACAAAACACACTGTTGGGTGTCTGAGACAGCACCGTGAGCATCCCTGGTTTGTTGGGGGTGTGGGTTGTTTCTGATGGCACTGATTCCCGAGATGCTCTTTTCGGCCGGTTGGCTGGGGGTGTGGGTGGGGTTGGTGTGTGTTGTTTGAGAACTGCACAGTGGACGCGAGCATCTTTAATTGTTTGTGAATGTAAGTGTGTAAGAGCACACGGTGGATGCCTTGGCACCAAGAGCCGATGAAGGACGTAGGAGGCTGCGATAAGCCTCGGGGAGCTGCCAACCGAGCTGTGATCCGAGGGTGTCCGAATGGGGGAACCCAGCGCGCGTGATGGCGTGTTACCCACATCTGAATACATAGGGTGTGTGGAGGGAACGCGGGGAAGTGAAACATCTCAGTACCCGCAGGAAGAGAAAACAACAGTGATTCCGTCAGTAGCGGCGAGCGAACGCGGAAGAGGCTAAACCGCATGCGTGTGATACCCGGCAGGGGTTGCGTGTGTGGTGTTGTGGGGCATGATGTCCTGGTTCTGCCGGATCAGGCGCTTGATAGTCCGCGGGTTAGGGGAACGACTTGGAAGGGTCGGCCGTAGAGGGTGAGAGTCCCGTACCTGAAAACTTTGTGGCTGGGCGATTTGTGTTCCCAAGTAGCAGCGGGCCCGTGAAATCTGCTGTGAATCTGCCGGGACCACCCGGTAAGCCTAAATACTCCTTGGTGACCGATAGCGGATTAGTACCGTGAGGGAATGGTGAAAAGTACCCCGGGAGGGGAGTGAAATAGTACCTGAAACCGTGTGCTTACAATCCGTCAGAGGCTTTCGGGCTGATGGCGTGCCTTTTGAAGAATGAGCCTGCGAGTTAGTGGTATGTCGCGAGGTTAACCCGTGTGGGGAAGCCGTAGCGAAAGCGAGTCCTAATAGGGCGAGTATAGTGGCATGCTCTAGACCCGAAGCGGAGTGATCTACCCATGGCCAGTGTGAAGCGACGGTAAGACGTCGTGGAGGCGCGAACCCACTTAGGTTGAAAACTGAGGGGATGAGTTGTGGGTAGGGGTGAAAGGCCAATCAAACTCCGTGATAGCTGGTTCTCCCCGAAATGCATTTAGGTGCAGCGTCGCATGTTTCACCTCGGAGGTAGAGCTACTGGATGGCCGATGGGCCCTACAAGGTTACTGACGTCAGCCAAACTCCGAATGCCGAGGTGTGAGAGTGCGGCAGTGAGACTGTGGGGGATAAGCTTCATAGTCGAGAGGGAAACAGCCCAGATCGCCGGCTAAGGCCCCTAAGCGTGTACTAAGTGGAAAAGGATGTGGGATCGCTGAGACAGCCAGGAGGTTGGCTTAGAAGCAGCCACCCTTGAAAGAGTGCGTAATAGCTCACTGGTCAAGTGGTCCTGCGCCGACAATTTAGCGGGGCTCAAGTACACCGCCGAAGCCGCGGCACTCACACAATAACCTCCTCCGGGCAGGTGTGTGGGTGGGTAGGGGAGCGTCGTGTGGCCATAGAAGCGTCGGAGTGATCCAGGCGTGGAGGCCACACGAGTGAGAATGCAGGCATGAGTAGCGAATGACGAGTGAGAAACTCGTCCGCCGAATGATCAAGGGTTCCTGGGTCAAGCTAATCTGCCCAGGGTGAGTCGGGACCTAAGGCGAGGCCGACAGGCGTAGTCGATGGACAACGGGTTGATATTCCCGTACCCGTGTGTGCGCGCCCATGGTGAATCAGTGATACTAACCGCCCTGAATGGCCTAGAGCATCCTTCGGGATGACGTGGTCTGGATGCGCGGGACCTGATCTGGTAGTAGCCAAGCGATGGGGTGACGCAGGAAGGTAGCTGGGCCAGTCAGTGGTTGTACTGGTGTAAGAGTGTAGGCCGTGACATAGGCAAATCCGTGTCACATTAAGGCTGAGACTTGATGCATACCCGTTGTGGGGAATTCAGTGATCCTATGCTGCCGAGAAAAGCCTCTAGTGAGTTCATACACGGCCCGTACCCCAAACCGACACAGGTGATCAGGTAGAGAATACCAAGGCGATCGAGAGAACTGTGGTTAAGGAACTCGGCAAAATACCCCCGTAACTTCGGGAGAAGGGGGGCCATGCCCGGTGAACATCTTCACGGTGGGAGCTGGGTGTGGTCGCAGAGACCAGAGAGAAGCGACTGTTTACTAAAAACACAGGTCCGTGCGAAGACGTAAGTCGATGTATACGGACTGACGCCTGCCCGGTGCTGGAAGGTTAAGAGGACCGGTTAGCCGCAAGGCGAAGCTGAGAATTTAAGCCCCAGTAAACGGCGGTGGTAACTATAACCATCCTAAGGTAGCGAAATTCCTTGTCGGGTAAGTTCCGACCTGCACGAATGGCGTAACGACTTCTCTGCTGTCTCGACCACAGACTCGGCGAAATTGCACTACGAGTAAAGATGCTCGTTACGCGCGGCAGGACGAAAAGACCCCGGGACCTTTACTATAGCTTGGTATTGGCGTTCGATTCGGTTTGTGTAGGATAGGTGGGAGACTGTGAAGCATGCACGCCAGTGTGTGTGGAGTCGTTGTTGAAATACCACTCTGATCGTATTGGACGTCTAACCTCGGCCCATGATCTGGGTTAGGGACAGTGCCTGGTGGGTAGTTTAACTGGGGCGGTTGCCTCCTAAAGAGTAACGGAGGCGCCCAAAGGTTCCCTCAGCCTGGATGGCAATCAGGTGTTGAGTGCAAGTGCACAAGGGAGCTTGACTGTGAGACTGACACGTCGAGCAGGGACGAAAGTCGGGACTAGTGATCCGGCACCGGCAAGTGGAAGCGGTGTCGCTCAACGGATAAAAGGTACCCCGGGGATAACAGGCTGATCTTCCCCAAGAGTCCATATCGACGGGATGGTTTGGCACCTCGATGTCGGCTCGTCGCATCCTGGGGCTGGAGTAGGTCCCAAGGGTTGGGCTGTTCGCCCATTAAAGCGGCACGCGAGCTGGGTTTAGAACGTCGTGAGACAGTTCGGTCTCTATCCGCCGCGCGCGTAAGAAACTTGAGGAAAGCTGTCCCTAGTACGAGAGGACCGGGACGGACGAACCTCTGGTGTGCCAGTTGTTCCACCAGGAGCATCGCTGGTTAGCTACGTTCGGAAGGGATAACCGCTGAAAGCATCTAAGCGGGAAGCCTGTTCCAAGATGAGGTTTCTCACCACCTTGCGTGGTTAAGGCCCCCCACAGACCATGGGGTTGATAGGCCGGAACTGGAAGCGCAGCAATGCGTGGAGGTGACCGGTACTAATCGGCCGAGGGCTTACACACAAACAAGCCAAAGAATTTGTTACGCGTCCACTGTGCAGTATCTGAAACAACACACCCATCCGCGGTCTCGATCGCGGGTCGGGCCTTGTTTCACAGAGTTACGGCGGCCATAGCGGCAGGGAAACGCCCGGTCCCATTCCGAACCCGGAAGCTAAGCCTGCCAGCGCCGATGGTACTGCACTCGTGAGGGTGTGGGAGAGTAGGTCACCGCCGAACACAACTTCA
>NZ_JAALEC010000228.1:0-4166 GCF_014145205.1 Dietzia sp. DQ11-44 | reverse complement strand
CCACGTACGCCCGCGGGCCGCGACTGTTCGCCGTCGCGGCCCGCATCAGGGTCACCGATACCGGGGCGACCTGCACGGCCCTCCGGTTGGTCTAGCCTCGTTCAGCTCTTGCGCCCCCGGGACGCGGCCTTGGCGGCCCGCTCGCGTCGTTCGAGCCGGTCCTGACGTTCCTGGGAGCGGCGCTCGGCGCGGTTCGCCGGGACGCCCTCGTCGACGAGCTGGGCCTCCCCCGTCTCCGAAGGGCCCGAGAACTGCATCTGGTCATCGGTGACGTCGCGACCGGTGCCCGCGGCCTGCAGGATCGGGTTGGCGCCCGCGAGGGACGCCGCCTGCGCCGCGGAGGGGGCGGCCAGAGTCTTCTGCTGGGGGCTGGCCTCGACTTTGACGTTGAACAGGAACGCGACGGTCTCCTCGCGCACCCCGTCCATCATGGCCGCGAACATGTCGTAGCCCTCACGCTGGTACTCGACCAGGGGGTCACGCTGGGCCATGGCCCGCAGCCCGATGCCCTCCTTGAGGTAGTCCATCTCGTAGAGGTGCTCGCGCCACTTGCGGTCCAGGACCTGGAGCATGATCGAGCGCTCCAGCTGGCGCATGGCACCCTCGCCGCCGATGCCCTCGATCTCGGACTCACGCTCGTCGTACCGGGCGAAGACGTCGTCGAGGATCGCGTCCTTGAGGTTCTTGGCCGACAGGTCACCCGCCGCCCCGTACTCGTCGCCGTCGATGATCGACTGCGCGGTGATCGAGACCGGGTACAGCTGCCCCAGGGCGTCCCACAGCTTGTCGAGGTCCCAGTCCTCGACATAGCCCTCGGCGGCGGCACCGTCGACGTAGGCGCTGACCACCTGGTAGATCATCGACTCGACCTGGTCGGTGATGTCCTCGCCCTCGAGGATCCGCTTGCGCTCGCCGTAGATCACGGTGCGCTGCTGGTTCATCACCTCGTCGTACTTGAGGACGTCCTTGCGGATCTCGAAGTTCTGCGACTCGACCTGGGTCTGGGCGTTCTTCACGGCTCGCGAGACCATCCCGGCCTCGATCGGCACGTCGTCGGGCAGGCTCAACCGGTTCATGATCGCCTCGACGGCCGCACCGTTGAAACGGCGCATGAGCTCGTCACCCAGGGAGAGGTAGAACCGGGACTCGCCCGGGTCGCCCTGGCGTCCCGAACGCCCACGCAGCTGGTTGTCGATGCGCCGCGAGTCGTGGCGCTCGGTCCCCAGCACGTAGAGACCGCCGGCCTCGCGGACGCGCTCGGCCTCCTCCTTGGTGAGCGTGCGCATGCGCTCGATCTCGGCGTCCCACGCCTCCTCGTACTCCTCCGGGGTGTCCACGGGATTGAGCCCGCGCTCGCGGAGGTTGAGGTCGGCGATGATGTCCGGGTTGCCGCCGAGCACGATGTCGGTGCCACGGCCGGCCATGTTGGTCGCCACCGTGACCGCGCCCGGTCGACCGGCCTGCGCGATGATCTGGGCTTCCGAGGCGTGGAACTTGGCGTTGAGCACGTGGTGCTTGATGCCCTTGCGGGTGAGCAGCTTGGACAGGTGCTCACTGCGCTCGACGGACGCGGTGCCCACGAGGACCGGCTGCTTCTTCTCCACGCGCTCGGCGATGTCCTCCACGACCGCGGTGAACTTCGACTCCTCGGTCTTGTAGATCAGGTCGGCCTGGTCCTCGCGCGCCATCGGCCGGTTGGTCGGGATCGGCATGACCTCGAGCTTGTAGATCGAGTAGAGCTCGGCGGCCTCGGTCTCGGCCGTACCGGTCATCCCGGCCAGCTTCTCGTAGAGACGGAAGTAGTTCTGCAGCGTGATGGTGGCCAGGGTCTGGTTCTCGGCCTTGATCTCCACCCGCTCCTTGGCCTCGATGGCCTGGTGCATGCCCTCGTTGTAGCGGCGTCCGTCGAGCACGCGCCCCGTGAACTCGTCGACGATGATCACGTCGCCGTCGCGGACGATGTAGTCCTTGTCCTTGGTGAACAGCTCCTTGGCCTTGATGGAGTTGTTCAGGTAGCTCACCAGCGGTGAGTTGGCCGCCTCGTAGAGGTTGTCGATCCCGAGCTGGTCCTCCACGTACTCGACGCCCTGCTCGGTCACGCCGATCGTCCGCTTCTTGCGGTCGACCTCGTAGTGCGTGCCCTCCTCGAGCAGCGGGGCGATGCGGGCGAACTCCGCGTACCACTTGCTCGATCCGTCGGCCGGGCCCGAGATGATGAGCGGGGTCCGCGCCTCGTCGATCAGGATCGAGTCGACCTCGTCGACGATCGCGTAGTGGTGGCCCCGCTGGACCAGTTCCGCGGTGTCGTGCGCCATGTTGTCGCGCAGGTAGTCGAAGCCGAACTCGTTGTTGGTGCCGTAGGTGATGTCGGCGGAGTAGGACTCCCGGCGCTGCGCCGGGGTCATGCCGCCGAGGATCGCGCCCACGGACAGTCCGAGGAACCGGTGGACGCGGCCCATCCACTCCGCGTCGCGCTTGGCCAGGTAGTCGTTGACCGTGACCACGTGGACGCCCTGACCCGACAGGGCGTTGAGGTAGGCGGGCAGGACACAGGTCAGGGTCTTGCCCTCACCGGTCTTCATCTCCGCCACGGCCCCGGTGTGCAGGACGATGGCGCCGACGATCTGCACCTTGTACGGCCGCTGCCCGAGGACCCGGTAGGCGGCCTCGCGGGCCACCGCGAACGCCTCCGGGAGCAGGTCGTCCAGCGTCTCACCCTCAGCCAACCGGGCCTTGAACTCGTCGGTCTTGGCGCGGAGCTCGTCGTCGCTCAGCTTCTCCGTCTGGTCGGACAGAGTATCCACGTACTCGGCGAGAGCGCTGTACCGCTTGAGCTTTCGACCTTCGCCGGCTCGGAGCAGCTTGGAAAGGATGGACACAGTCTCGAACGTCCTCGTGGTCGGGTTGATCGGGAAATCTGGCTACCTGCGCGGGGGCCACGCGGGCCCTCGGTTCATCCTAGGTGCTGTCGGCCGCCGATACACGCCGAGGGCGGCCCGGTCCATGCGGACCGGACCGCCCCCGGGGCGTATGGGCTGCGACCGTCAGGCCTCGTCACTCAGCGTGATGAGTCCGTAGTCGAACGCGTGCCGCCGGTAGACGACGGTGGCGTTGCCGGACTCGGTGTCCCGGAAGAGGTAGAAGTCGTGTCCCACGAGTTCCATCTTCTCCAGGGCCTCGTCGACCGACATCGGGGTCCCGTCGTGCTCCTTGCGGCGCACGATCTGGCCGGGGAGCTGGTCGTCGACCCCGTCCGCGTACTCGTCCATGACATCCGCCGGTGCCGCCTCGGGCGCGAGCTCCGCGGTGGCCTCGGCGACGGACTGCGGTCGACGGTGCCCGGAGTGGCTGATCTTCCGGCGGGTGCGTGCCTTGCGCATCTGCCGTTCGAGCTTGGCGACCGCCGACTCCAGGGCGGCGTAGAAGGTGTCCTCCGCCGCCTCGGCGCGGGCGACACCCGGCTTGCCCTTGAGGGTGATCTCGATCCGCTGGCTGGCCTTGGCCAGGCGTGGGTTCTTCTCGTGCAGAAGGACCACGTCGAACCGGGTGATCGCGGGCGAGATCTTCTCGATCTTCGCGAGCTTGGTGTGGATCCGGGTCGCGAAGTGGTCGGGGACCTCGACGTTCCGGCCCTTGATGGTCACCTGCGCATCAGGGGCACCGGGGTCGTCGGTCGACGGACCGTCGAAGGTGGCGGGGTCGAGCAGGACTGCGGGGGTCTTCGCCATCGAAGCTCCTCCTCATCGGGCCTGCGGCGGGCCTCTGCGACCGACCCGGTTACCGCCCGGGACCCCGGTCGAGGGGCACACCCACATGGCTGAGTGGACACTCTCCGGACGGGGCGACCACCGGACAAATTCAGTGAAAGTGCTGGTGAACCCCGTCCGAACCCAACGATACCCGGTCGTCTGGGCAGTGGACCGTAGTCGCGGCAAGTCGTCCGGAACTCACCCACGGGCAGCCCCGGACCTCACGCGGCGGTGACCCCGAGCACCCCGTCGACCCGCAGCCCGCCCTCGCCCAGCACCCCCACACACGCGGCGGCGGTGGCCCCCGTGGTGACCACGTCGTCCACCAGCAGGACCGTCGCCGGGGTCCCGATCAACTCCTCGACCGTCGACGGGGCCCCGGGCGTGGCCAGGATCAGGGTGCCCCGCGGCCGCCGG
>NZ_JAALEC010000227.1:0-768 GCF_014145205.1 Dietzia sp. DQ11-44 | reverse complement strand
GGCCGAGGGTCCTGCGGGCCCAGGGCGGCAGCGCCGCGACCGCGCCCTCGCGGAGCATCGCGTAGGCGGGCTTGTCGGTCCACCCCACGGGCGGCTCGTTCAGCAGGAAGTGCCGGGCGTCGAGCGCGGCCGGGGAGGCCTCGAGCTCGGGCCGGTACTCCTCGAGGGCCGCGTCGAGCTCGGCGACGGTCATCGGGACGCACTTGGCTCCCAGCATGATCCCGGTGCGCGACGCCTGTCGCACGTACTCGTCCCGTCGCTCCGCCGACATCGCGGTGCGCCCGTACAGGCGGTGGCACTCGAGGAAGCTCCAGATCTCGGCGACGTGGACCCACCGCAACAGGTGCGGGTCGCGGGCGTCGTAGGGTCGGCCGCGATAGTCGGTCCCCACCACCGCCCGGTGCACCCCGTTGATAGTCCGGATGAGCTGCGTGGCGTCCGGGACCGTCCCGAAGGTGGTCGTGGCGATGAACTGCGAGGTGCGTTGGAGTCTGCCCCAGGGGTCGCCGCGGTAGTCGCTGTGGTCGGCCACCCCGGCCATGGCCAGCGGGTGCAGCGACTGGAGTAACAGAGCGGTCAGCCCGGCGGCGAACATCGAGGCGTCGCCGTGCACCGAGTAGATCGCGTCCCCGGGTGAGTTCCACCGTTCGCCCTCGGAGTGCCAGATCCGTTGCCGCCGTTCGGCGGCGTCGTCACCGGCGATCCGCGAGCGCACCATGAGGCCGGCGCGGCGACGGGCACCGGTCAGGGCTCGGGACGCGGTCGTCG
>NZ_JAALEC010000226.1:0-1698 GCF_014145205.1 Dietzia sp. DQ11-44 | reverse complement strand
TCCGCCATGTCGGACACCACCTCGGGGGTCGGTCGTGACCGTCACCCTACCCCCGGCCCACGGTCGTCGTTTCGCCCCGCAGCGCTCACCCGGCGCGCGCCGACCGGCGGAGCACCGCCGTCAGCGCCACCACGACCACCAGTGCGCAGGCGCCCATCACGGCGAGCATGGGGAGGGCGGAATGCGGGCCGGAGAGCCCGGTCATCGGCGAGACGAGGGCCGCCAGACTGAACTGCGCCGCGCCGAGCAGCGCGGACCCGGACCCCGAGTGCCCCCGGGTCGCCTGCATGGACAGCGCTGCCGCGTTGGGCAGGATCGCGCCGATCGACAGGGTCAGCAGGATGAAGCCCACGGTGACCGGTGCCAGCCCCAGGGTGCCGGCAGGGGACAGGGCGACGACGACGACGAGCACCGCGATCGCCATGAGCATGCCGACCACCCCGGTGGCGAGGATCTTCTCCGGTGCGAACCTGCCGACCAGGTGTGCCCCGGCCAGGTTCGAGGCGAGGATGCCGAGGGCGTTGACGGTGAACGCCACCGAGTACGCGGTGGGGGAGAGGCCGACCATGTCCTGGTAGATGAACGGGCTCGCGGAGATGTACGCGAAGAGCACGCCGAAGGTGAACACGAACACCGACACCCGGGCCACGAACGGACCAGAGGTGGCCACGACGCGCATATCGCCCAGGGTGGACATGATGCCGCCCGAGCGGCGGTCGTCGGGGTGCAGCGTCTCGGGAACCGCCGTGACCACGCCGATCGCCGTGACCACGGACAGAGCGGCCAGCAGCCAGAACACGCCCCGCCACCCGCCGAACGGGACCACGGCACCGCCGACGAGCGGGGCGATCACCGGCGCCACCGACTGGAGGGCCATGAGGGTCGCGAACGCCTTGGCGACACCGGCACCGCGGCCGACGTCCACCACCACGGCCTTGCTCAGGACGATCCCCGCCGCGCCGAAGAACCCCTGGGCGACCCGTCCCAGCACCAGTACCCAGATCGACGGGGCCAGCGCACACACCACGGCCGCGACCGCGGTGCCCACCGAACCCAGGATCAACAGGGTGCGCCTGCCCACACGGTCCGAGAGCGGGCCGATCACGAGCTGCCCCGCGGCCAGCGAGACCATGAACGCGGTCAGGGTGAGCTGGGCGACCGAGGCGGAGACCCCGAACTCCCCGACGATGAGGGGAAGCGCGGGCAGGTAGGTGTCGGTCGCGAACGGCCCGATCGCACCGGCCAGGGCAAGGGGCAGCAGCACGGCGGCGGGTACGGTCCCCGGCAGCGTGGACGGGGGATCCGGCGCCTGGGCGCGGGGGAGGGTGGACTTCACGGGAGGACGATAGCCCCGCCGGAGAGGGCCGCGCGACGCCCCGATAACCCGCTTTCACCCCCGTTCCGACGCCCGACGCGCGGGCGAACCGTGCGGGTGACGGGCGAGTGCCGGTCAGTCGGTGCGGACCTCGGCGACCCCGTCGAGGTACGTGATGACCCCGCCCTCGAAGGTGGAGATCCATCCCCCGTCGGTGGTGGCCTCGTCCGCGGTGGGGAAACCCAGCTCGCCCGCGGGCCCGCCCGCGTCCAGGTAGGCGGCGAGGATCTCGCCCTGCACCACGAAGGCGCGCCCTGCGGGGGTGAGGACGATCGCCCCGCGTTCGAACTCGGTGATCGAGCCGCCCTCTACATCGGTGGCGG
>NZ_JAALEC010000225.1:0-9981 GCF_014145205.1 Dietzia sp. DQ11-44 | reverse complement strand
CCGCCCGGCCCAGTTCGCCCGCCTCGCCGCCGAGGTCGTTCCAGCGGTCCGCCACGGGTGCCGGGACGTCGACCGTCGAATCGGCGGGCCCGGGGACGGGGGCCGAGGTCGTCGTGGACATCACCTCTGAGGTGGTCGGTGACACCCCGGTCGCCTCGTCCCGGCCCGATTCGCCGTCCGTCCCGCAGGCGGAGAGCCCGGCGGTGGCGGCCGCGGCGACCGTGACTGCGGCGAGGGTACGCGTGATCCTGTTCATGCACGTAGATCCTAGTCGCGGCCAGACCGGCGCCGAACGTCGTTGCCGGATCGCGACACTCCAGGGTGTTCCGCGGGGGCCGCGGTCGGGGGACACTGGATCCGGGCCACGCCCGTCGGGGCGGGAGGAGGGGGCGACATGTCGAGGTTCGTCACGTGTCTGTGGATGGACGGGCAGGCGGAGGAGGCCGCGGAGTTCTACTGCTCGGTCTTCCCGAACTCGCGCGTCATCTCGGTCGACGAGTCCCCGGTCGACACGCCGGGGCCGAAGGCCGGCGAGGTCCTGACAGTGGAGTTCGAGCTCGACGGTCGGGCCTTCCTCGCCCTCAACGGGGGTCCGGGGGTCGAGTACACCGATGCGATCTCGCTGGAGATCCGGTGCGCCGACCAGGACGAGATCGACCACTACTGGGACGGCCTGCTGGCCGGCGGGGGCCGGGAGGTGCAGTGCGGCTGGCTCATCGACCGTTACGGAGTGCGCTGGCAGGTCGCACCGGAGTCGTTGTACGAGCTGTGGCGCTCGGGGGACCAGGCGGCCACCGCACGGGCCTTCACGGTGATGATGGACATGGTCAGACTCGACGTGGCCGCACTGGAGGCCGCTGCCCGGGGAGTCTCGTGACGCCACCCCCCGGGCGGTCACCCATGCAGGTCACATAGCCCGCGCAGGTCACGGGCCCGCACAGGTCACAGACCCGGGCGCTTGCCCACCGTCAGCGTGACCTCGCCGGTGTGGGCGAAGAAGTCCTCGCCCTTGTCGTCGACCACGATGAACGCGGGGAAGTCCTCCACGTCGATCTTCCACACCGCCTCCATGCCGAGTTCCTCGTACTCGATCACCTCGACGTGCTTGATGCAGTCCTGGGCCAGCCGCGCGGCGGGGCCTCCGATCGAGCCGAGGTAGAAGCCGCCGTGGGTGGCGCAGGCATCGGTGACCTGCTTCGAGCGGTTGCCCTTGGCCAGCATGACCATCGAGCCGCCCGCGGCCTGGAACTGCTCGACGTACGAGTCCATGCGGCCGGCGGTGGTGGGGCCGAACGATCCCGACGGCATCCCCTCGGGGGTCTTGGCGGGTCCCGCGTAGTAGACCGGGTGATCCTTGAGGTACTGCGGCATCTCCTCGCCGGCGTCGAGCCGCTCCTTGATCTTGGAGTGGGCGATGTCGCGGGCCACCACCAGGGGACCGGTGAGGGACAGACGGGTCTTGACCGGGTGCTTGCTCAGCTCGGCGAGGATCTCCGCCATGGGCTTGTTGAGGTCGATCCTCACCGCGGCGCCCTTGCCGGTCCCGGACACGCCGTGCGTCGCGGCGTCCAGTTCGGCGTCGGTGGTGGCGGGCAGGAAACGGCCGGGATCGAACTCGAGCTGCTCGAGGAACACGCCCTCCGGGGTGATCTTGGCCTTGGCCTGACGATCGGCGCTGCAGGAGACGGCGATCGCGACGGGGAGTGACGCCCCGTGGCGGGGGAGGCGCACCACGCGGACGTCGTGGCAGAAGTACTTACCGCCGAACTGCGCGCCGATCCCGATCTGCTGGGTCAGCTCGAAGACCTTCTCCTCCAGCTCCACGTCGCGGAATCCGCGGCCCGACATGGCCCCCTCGCGGGGGAGCTCGTCCAGGTAGTGCGCCGAGGCGAGCTTGGCCGTCTTGACCGCGAACTCGGCGGAGGTGCCGCCCACCACGATCGCCAGGTGGTAGGGCGGGCAGGCCGCGGTGCCGATCGAGCGGATCTTCTCCTCGATGAACTGCATCATCCGCTCGGGATTGAGGATCGCCTTGGTCTCCTGGTACAGGAAGGACTTGTTGGCCGAGCCGCCGCCCTTGGCCATGAACAGGAACTTGTAGCTGTTCTCGTGGCCGGGCGTGGTGTCGGCGCCGATCTCGATCTGGGCCGGGAGGTTGTTGCCGGTGTTCTTCTCGTCCCACATGGTGAGGGGGGCGTTCTGCGAGTAGCGCAGGTTGAGGCGGGTGAACGCGTCGTAGACGCCGCGGGCGACCGCCCGCTCGTCGGGCCCGGGGGTGAGCACGTGCTGGCCGCGCTCGCCCTTGACGATCGCGGTGCCGGTGTCCTGGCACATCGGCAGCACCCCGCCGGCGGCGATGTTGGCGTTCTTGAGCAGGTCCAGTGCGACGAACTTGTCGTTGTCGCTGGCCTCGGGGTCGTCGAGGATCTTGGCCACCTGCGCCAGGTGGTCCGGGCGCAGGTAGTGCGAGATGTCGTGCATCGCCGTCTCGGTGAGCAGCCGGATCGCCTCGGGGTCCACGCGGAGGAAGGTCGTGCCGTCCGGGCCCTCCACCGTGGAGACGCCCTCGGTGGTCAGGAGGCGGTACTCGGTGGTGTCCGCACCGACCGGGAGGAGGTCCTCATAGACGAACTCGGGCATCGACGCTCCTGGATCTTCAAGGGGGTAAAACTTCCGTCCAGGATAATCGTCCGATTGCGCAGGTCAGAATCGGGTGTCCAGCAGGGGGACGAAGCGGTATCCGCCGTGGTCGGTGACCTCCACCTTCCCGCCGGTGCGCCGCACCCGGTGCATCACGTCCCGCCAGGGAGCGACCATCACGCCGTCGTCGTCCAGTTGGTCCACGAGTTCCTGCGGCAGGGCCCGGCCCATCGCCGAGACGAGGATCCGGTCGAAGGGGCCGTACTCCGGCAGGCCCAGCACGCCGGGCCGGGCCTGGTGTACCCGCACCCAGGGCTGGGTGAGGGCCGCGCGTGACCTCTCGACCAGCTCCGGAACAAGCTCGACCGCGAACACCTCGGACCCCGGCCCGCCCAGTTCGCCGAGGATCGCCGATGTCCAGCCGCTGCCGGAGCCCACGTCGAGGACCCGCATCCCGGGGAACGGTTCGAGGAGGGTCATCATGTCCGCCACGGTGGAGGGTTGCGAGTTCGTCTGCCCGAAGCCGATCGGCAGCGGCGCGTCGCGGTGGTGGTCGTCCGCGACCTCGGCTGGGAGGAACCGACGCCGGTCTTGGGCGCGCATCGCCCGACGGACCTCCGCGGTGGGCATACCGGGCCTCCTTCGCGACGGGATTCCGATGGCGTGATCGTACTCGCGCCGGGGTCCCGTGGCCACGGGAGCGGGCCGGTCGGCGCGAGGTCCCCACCACCCGCTTCTGAGGGAAGGCACACCTTGGTTTTGCCCCTGCGCACACGGCGTGGTTAAGGTGAGCCTAACCTACTGACTTAAGCCCCTGGAGACACTGTGAACCGATTCCCCACGATCGTCGCCGCGGCAGCCGCCCTCGCCCTGACCGGCGGCGCGCTCACTGCCTGCGGAAGCTCCGACGCGCAGTCCACCGGCACCGACGGTGAGGGGCCCGCGCGGGTCGTCCTCACCAGCCACGCCGCTGCCGACACGCTCGACGAGCTGGATCTCGAGGACCGGGTGGTGGGCCTGACCAAGACCGGGGTGTTCCCGGACGCGCTCGACACCTATGCGAGCGATGAGTACACGGACGTCGGCAGCCTCAAGGAGCCGAAGATGGACGTCATCGCCGAGCTCGGCCCCGATCTGATCCTGTTCGGTGCGCGCACGGAGGCGATGGAGCCCGAGTTCGCCAAGATCTCGGACCAGGTGATCGCCGGTGATCCCGACACCTCCGACACGGTCGCGTCCAACCGCGCCAAGGTGGAGGAGATCGCCGCCCTGTTCGGTGCCGAGGACAAGGCGGCGGAGCAGCTCGCCGAGATCGACGAGAGGGTCGCCGAGACGCGTGCCAAGGCCGAGGACGCCGGAACGGCACTGGTGCTCATGACCTCGGGCGGCAAGGTCACGGCCTACGGCCCCGGGACCCGGTTCGACATCATCTTCAACGAACTCGGAATGGAGTCGGCCGGTGACGTCGCCGCCGAGGGCAGGCACGGCGCACCGCTCAGCTGGGAGCAGATCGCCGAGCTCAACCCCGATCACGTCTTCGTGATCGATCGGGACGCCGCGATCGGTGCCGAGGGTGAGGCGGCCACAGCGCTGCTGGACAACCCCCTGTTCAACCGGACCTCCGCCGCGACCAACGGCAACGTCCACATGCTCGACGGGCAGAACTGGTACCTCATCGGCGGCGGGCTCGGCGTCCTGGACGCCATGATCGGCGAGATCGACTCGGCAGTCTCCTGACCGCGGGGAGCACCCGGTCGTGACCACCACCCTGTCGGAGAACCGGCCACGGCACCAGGCGCCCTGGCCGGTTCTCGGCGTGGCCGCACTACTGGTGGCACTGGTCGCGAGCGTGTTCGTCGGCGCGGCCGACATCACGGTCCGGGACGTCCTCACCGGTGGCCTCACCGAGGCGCATCGCGTCTACCTCCTCGAGGCCCGCCTGCCCCGGACCGCGGCGGCAGCGCTCGCCGGGGCGTCCCTGGCGGTCGCCGGACTGCTCATGCAGCTGCTCACCCGCAGCCGCTTCGTGGAGCCCTCCACCGCCGGGACGGTCGAGTCCGCCGGATTGGGCCTGGTCGTGGTGGCGATCCTCGCCCCGGGCGCCCCGATCGTGGTGAAGATGCTCGTGGCGATGGTGTTCGCCCTCGCCGGCACCGCGCTGTTCCTCGCGTGCATCCGTCGCGTCGCCGTCTCCGACTCCTTCATCGTGCCGCTCATCGGCATCATGCTGGGCTCCGTCGTGGGTGCGGTCGCGGCGTTCCTGGCACTGTCCCGGGATCTCCTCCAGATGCTCAACGCCTGGATGCTCGCCGACTTCTCCGCGGTCCTCGCCGGGCGGTACGAACTGCTCTGGCTGGTGGCCGTCCTCGGGGTGATCGCCTACATCACGGCGGACAGGTTCACCGTGGCCGGGCTGGGGGAGGACGTCGCCACGGGCCTCGGTGTGGATCACCGCACGGTCGTCGCCCTGGGAATGTCCATCGTGGCGGCCGTCGCCGCCGTCGTCGTCGTCACCGTGGGCGCCCTCCCGCTGCTCGGACTCGTGGTCCCCAACGTCGTCTCCAGACTCGTCGGCGACGACGCGCGCCGCGGCCTGCCGCTCGTGGCGCTCCTCGGCGCGGTCACCGTCCTCGTCTGCGACATGGTCGGACGGTCGCTCCCGGGCATCCTCGCCGGTGGCTCGACCGGTGCGGGTGAGATCCCCGTGGGGACGCTGGTGGGGATCATCGGCGGGGCCGTATTCCTGGCGATGATGCTGCGGGCGGTGCGCAATGGTTGAGACCCCTACCGCGGAGCGCCCGCCGCAGCAGCTCCGGCGTGGGCGGACACGGACCGAGTCCGACCGACGACGCCGGTGGCTGGTCACCCTGGTCTGCGCCGCCGTCGCGGTCGGGGCGCTGGCCGCACTCGTCCTGACCGGCCTCCCGGAGACCGTGGGCTCCAGGGCCTGGCACTACTCGCTGGACCGGTTGTCCCGCCATGCCGTGGCGATCGTCCTGGTGGCCGTGGCCGTGGGCGTGTCGACGGTGTTGTTCCAGACCGTCACCGGGAACCGGATCCTCACCCCGGCACTCATGGGCTTCGACTCGCTGTACCTGCTCGTCCAGACGATGCTCGTGTTCTTCGTGGTCCCGCGTCCCGAGGCCCTCGCCGGCGGCCTCATCAGCGGCGGCCTCTCCGGATTCCTGGGGCAGACGGCGATCATGGTCGTGGCCTCGACCGCGCTCTACCTCTGGCTGCTCGGTGGGCGGAGGACCGACATCCACCTGCTGTTGCTGGTCGGCGTGGTGTTCGGGGTGTTCTTCCGCTCGATCTCCTCGTTCTTCCAACGCCTGCTCGACCCGGCCGCCTACCTGCGGGTCCAGGACGCCATGTTCGCCAGCTTCCGGGGTGTGCAGCCGGACGTCCTGGTCGCGTGCGGACTCATCGTCGCCGCCTGCCTGGGTGTGGTCGTGCTGCTCGGCCGCAGGCTGGATGTGATGCTCCTCGGCCGTGACCCGGCGGTCGCCCTGGGCGTGGACCACCGCCGGGTGACGATCGTCGTGCTGGTGGTGGTCTCGTTCCTCGTCTCCGCGTCGACGGCGCTGATCGGCCCGGTGATGTTCTTCGGGCTCATCGTCGCCAACGCCGCCTACGCGCTCCTCGGGACCACCCTCCACCGCTTCACGCTGCCCGTCGCCTCGCTGCTCGGCGTGGTCGCGCTGGCCGGTGGGGAGTTGGTGCTCGGCGCCCTGGGCGTCGAGTCCGCGTTGAGCATCGTCATCGAGTTCGTCGGTGGCCTGCTGTTCCTGTTCCTGCTCCTGACCAACCGCGCACGCTGACGAAAGAAGCAGATCATGTCCCTCCTCCCGTTCCGTCGCCGCGGTGACCGGACCAGCGCGACCCCGTGGCCGGCCGAGCGCCCGACCGGGGGCGGTATCGAGGCGAACTCGGTGTGCGCGTCATACGGCGAGACACAGGTCCTCCGCGACGTCACCGCGTGCTTCGCCCAGGGCGGCGTCACCTCGTTGATCGGACCCAACGGCGCCGGCAAGTCCACGTTGCTGGGGGTCATGAGCCGACTCCAGGGAGCCGACTCCGGACACGTCCTGGTCGACGGGGTCGATGTGTCCGTGAACGGTGGCCGCGAGCTCGCGCGACGCCTCGCGGTGCTGCGTCAGGAGAACGCCGTCTCCATCCGCCTGACGGTCCGCGAACTCGTGGCCTTCGGCAGGTTCCCGCACAACGGTGGCCGACCCACCCCCGGGGACGACGAGCACGTCGGGTACGCCCTGGCGGCGATGGAGCTGGAGGGCCTGGCCGACCGTTACCTCGACGAGCTCTCCGGCGGCCAGCGCCAACGCGCCCACATCGCCATGGTTCTCGCGCAGGACACGGACTACGTCCTGCTCGACGAACCGCTCAACAACCTCGACCTGCGTCACGCCACCTCGATCATGCGGTTGCTGCGCCGGACCGCCGCGGAGCGGGACAAGACCGTCGTCCTGGTGATCCACGACATCAACATCGCCGCCGCCTACTCGGACCGGATCATCGCCATGAAGGACGGCTCGATCGTCGCCGACGGCACGCCGGCGCAGATCATGCGGACCGACGTCCTGCGGTTGGTGTACGACATGGAGATGCAGGTCGCCGAGGTCGCGGGGCGATACGTGGCGCTGTACTTCGACGGCGAGGACGAGCCGGAGGGCATCGGCGCGGTCCTGTCCACCGCCTGACCGGCTCTCCCGGGGTGGCCCACGGCGCTAGTGTCGGGGGCATGCGTTTCGGACTCTTCCTGCCCCAGGGCTGGCGGCTCGACCTGGTCGACGTGCCCCCCGCCCGCCACTGGCCGGTCATCACCGACCTCGCCACCCGTGCCGACGCGGGCCCGTGGGAGTCGGTGTGGGTGTACGACCACATGCACACCGCACCGCTCACCACCGGAGAGGCCACCCACGAGGCCTGGACCCTGATGTCCGCCCTCGGCGCGGTGACCTCCCGGGTGCGGCTGGGTCAGATGTGTACCTGTCTCGGGTACCGCAACCCCGCGCTCCTGGCGAAGATGGCGTCGACCGTGGACCACATCTCCGGCGGACGCGTCGAGATGGGGATCGGGGCCGGCTGGTACGAGCACGAGTGGCGGGCCTACGGCTACGGGTTCCCCTCCGCCGGTGAGCGGATCGCCATGCTCGACGAGGGCGTGCGGATCATGACCGAGGCCTGGGCCGACGGCATCGTCTCGCTCGAGGGTGACCACTTCCGGGTCGACGGTGCGATCGTGCGACCACGGCCACTGCAGGAGGGTGGCATCCCGATGTGGATCGCCGGGGGCGGCGAACGCAAGACCCTCCGGATCGCCGCCCGCCACGCCGACTACACGAACTTCGACGGCAGCCCCGAGGGGTTCGCCCACAAGTCGGAGGTCCTGTTCGCACACTGCGCGGACGTGGGCCGGGACCCGTCCGAGATCACGCGCACCGCCAACTACAACGTGGCCGTGGGGGAAACGGAGAAGGACGTCGCCGACAGGCTGGCGTTCCTCCGTGACCGGATGGCCCGCCACGTGGGCGCGGACGAGGCGGACCGGCAGCTCGGCGCGTACCGCGGGCTGCCCGCGGTGGGCACGCCCGGGCAGATCGTGGACAAGCTCCGCGAACTCGAGGGTCTGGGGATGACTTACGGGGTGTTCTACTTCCCAGAGATCGCCACCGACACCTCGGGGCTCGAGTTGTTCGAACGCGAGGTCATCCCGGCCCTGGCATGACCCGCCCGCCGGGCGGACGTCCCCACCATCCCCGACCACCGGAGTGCGACCGTGATCAAGGACATCCACTATGAAGAGCTGCCCGCCGAGGCGGTACTCGATCACGTCACCCCGGGGATGCACATCATCTCGCCGATCCAGAACGCGGCGCCCCCGGCGTTGCTGCGCGCCCTCGACGCGGGGGCCGAGGGGTTCTCCGGCGTCACCATCCACCACATGGACCCCTGGGAATCGCTGCCCTTCATGGAGGGTGCGTACCCGGGCAGGCTCCGGCACGTGGACTACTTCCTCGGTCCCGGTTCGCGGAAGAACTTCCACGAGGGCACGTGCGATCTCGTTCCGGTCGACTTCGCGCAGGTGCCGGCGACCCTGCGTGAGTTCAGCCCGCCCGGCCTCGCCGTGACCACGGTCTCCGAGATCGACGAGCACGGGTTCTTCTCGATGGGCACCAACGCCGACTACGTGGCGTCCTTCATCGGACAGGTGCCGTTCTTCGTCGAGGTCAACGCCAACATGCCCCGGACCTTCGGGCGCAACCACATCCACATCTCCCAGGTCGTGGGCGTGACGCGGAACGACGCCCCGATGATCTCGATCGAGCCGCCCGTGCCCGGCGAGATCGAGCACGCGATCGCCGACCACATCGCCGAGCGGGTGCCGGACGGGGCCTGTCTGCAACTGGGGGTCGGCAAGCTCCCCAACGCGGTGCTGTCGCGGCTCACCGCGCACGAGAACCTGGGGATCCACACCGAGGCGCTGTCGGACGGCGTGATGGACCTCGTGGACGCCGGCGTCATCGACGGATCACGGAAGACCGGCCGGCCGTTCAAGCACGTCACCACCTTCGCGGTGGGGTCGCAGAAGCTCATGGACTGGCTGCACAACAACCCGTCGGTCGCCATGCTCCCGGTGGACATCGTCAACGACCCGCGCGTGATCGGTCAGGAGCACAATCTCCATTCGGTCAACGCCACGAGCGAGGTCGACCTCTACGGGCAGGCGGCATCGGAGACGATCGGTGGACGGTACTGGTCCGGAGCCGGTGGTCAGGCGGACTTCGCGAGGGGCTGCAGGTTCTCACCCGGTGGCCACGGGTTCATCGTCACCCCGTCCCAGACCTCCGGCGGTATCAGCCGGATCACGCTCTCGTTGACGCCCGGGAGCCCGGTGACCACCCACAAGAACATCATCGAGAACGTCGTGACCGAGTACGGGATCGCGACGCTCAGGGGTCGGTCGGTGTCCGACCGCGCCGCCGCACTGATCGCGATCGCCCACCCGGACCACCGCGAGCGGCTGAGTCGGGAGGCCCGCGACGCCGGGCTGTTGCCGCGGACCGTGCACTAGGGCCGGATCCCCGACGGCCCACCGGCGCCACGTTCGCGGCGCCACGTTCGCGGCGTCCACGTGGGTCGACCGGTGGCAGGGGGCCCGGAGGGGGGTTACGTTTCCGGTGGAATGTGACCCCTGACATCGGAGGAAATCATGGACCCCATCATCTGGATCGTCATCGGGGTGGTCGCAGTGGTCGTGGTCATCGCGTTGATCGCGTTGGCCGCGAGGAACAGCAACAGGAAGAAGCTCGGCGAGGCGGA
>NZ_JAALEC010000224.1:0-1640 GCF_014145205.1 Dietzia sp. DQ11-44 | reverse complement strand
GCGCCCACGCGCGATCGGGGATCTCGCCCCCGGGCAGGCAGCGGACCTCGTAGCGGAACAGGCGCGACCGCCCCAGCCAGCGCAGACCCACCGGGCCGGTCGCCACGACCCCGCTCGATCCGCTGAGCGGCCCCCAGGCCGGCGCCATCTCGACGACATGAGGGCCGCGCTCGGTGAAGACCTCCAGCGCGGCGTGGAACAGCGGCCGTCCGGGGCGGTGTTCGCGACGCGCGTGATACGACTCCCACCAGCGGCTCGTATGGATCGCGACGTGCCCACCGGCACCGACCGGCAGCCACCACAACTCCACCCCCGTGTCGCTCACACGGCCTCCCGCACAGCCCGCGCCGCGCTCAGGGACACCGGGAGATGCCCCAGGGCGAGTACGACGGCAGCCGCCGCGATCCACGGACTGCTCAGCCAGCCCGCGGCGGTGAGGAACACCATCACCGGCAGGATCGCCATCGGGGCGGGCACGCGGCGCCACCAGTACAGGGACTCGGCGTGGCGACCCGTCGCCAGATACCGGGCCCACAGGGCGTAGTAGGCGGCCAGCGCGGAGATCGCGGGAACACCCCACCACCAGACGATCGTGCCCGAGGCGCCCACCGCCGGAACCACCAGGCACAGGACCTGGCCGGCGCGCTCGGTCCAGCGCACCGGGCCGGGCACCGACGACCGCGGAAGCGGCTCCCGAGGGGGGAAACGCGCCAACAGGAGAGACGGGGCGAGCACCGCGAGGCTGAGGATCAGGCCTTCCGGGTGGAACTCCACGAGGAGATGCTAGCGCCGCGCCCCGACACATATCGGCGGTCATGGCGTCGTCCGGGCCGCCGACGTGGTGGTCAGGTCAGGTGGTCGTACTCGCCGTCGACCCACCTGGCGTACCGCTCGGCCGAGCGTTGGACGGCGGCGCCGGCGTCGCGGGGGACGCAGCCGCCGAAGTTCGCGTAGATCCGGTCGACGTGGTAGCGCGAGACGTGCTCGGCGATGCGCCGGACCACCGCGCCGGACAGGGGCATCCAGTTGGGGAACGAACGCATGAACGTGACCCAGCGCGGATCGGCGACGGTGCCGATGGTGTCGCCCGTGAACAGCACCCCCCGGCCGTCGCGCGCGGTCCAGTGGACCACCGCGCTGCCGGGGAAGTGGCCGCCGGGCTGTGAGGCCCGGACCCCCGGCAGGATCTCGATCTCCTCACCCGGGTGGCCGCCGCCCCACACCACGGTGTTGCGGGGCCGCAGACCGAGCCAGTGCTCGTCCGGTGCGGAGACGTAGACCGGGGCGTCGTCGAAGGCGGCCGACCACAGTGACTGGACCCCGTACATGTGCGGGTGGGAGGCGATGAGGGCGGAGATGCCACCCCATCCGCGCACCGCCGCGACGGCCTCCTCGCTGATGTGGTTCGGCGCCTCGACCATCACGTTCCCGTGGTCGGTGCGGATGAGCGCCGGCTTCTGCCCGATCCCGGGACAGTCCCGGTGGACCAGGTTGATCACGTCCGCCTCGCGCTCCATGAACTCGATGCGCGCGCCGCGCGCGGCCGACGCCTCGGGGTCGGTCCACCGCTGGCCGCCGGCGGGGACGAACTGGCGCTCATCGGCGCAGATCGGGCACACGTCGGGCACCGGCTCGGCCCG
>NZ_JAALEC010000223.1:0-1961 GCF_014145205.1 Dietzia sp. DQ11-44 | reverse complement strand
GCACGGCGGGTCGGTCGGCGTGGAGACCGCCGCCGGCCGGGGTGCGACGTTCCGGGTGCTGTTGCCGCGGGTGCGGGCCTGAGGGACGACGACGAATGCGCTGACGGAATCTACCCGCGCGGCTGGATCGAGCAGAGAGCGGTGGCGCCGGCCCGGCAGCGTCCCGCCCTGTCGTGCCGGTCGGACCGGCCTCAGGACCACTGCTCCACAAAGGCGAGGGTGGCGGCGTCCGCGACCTCGGGGTCGGAGGCGGTGAGGAAGTGCTGGCCGCCCTCGACGATCTGCAGCGTGGCGGACAGGGAGCCGGTGAACCGGGCGATGCCGTCTTCGGCGTTGGCCACCGAGTACACCTGGTCGGCGGTGCCCTGCAGCCAGAGCACAGGGCAGTGCACGTCGCTCAACCGTGCCTCCAGGCCGTCGCGGTCGCGGAGGTTGATGGAGCTGGTGCGCAGGCGCCGCCGACCCTCGTCTCGTCGATAGTTAATGCGATAGGTCTGGATCCAGAAGTCACGCTCGGCGTCGGAGACGTTCTCGCCGAGGCCGGCACCGAGTACCGCCACCACGAAGTCGTCGTCCACCACCCAGTCCTCGCCGACGGGCTCGGCGAGCGCCTCGATGGCGGGGCTGCAGAACTCGGAGCCGTTCCAGCAGCCGCGTTCCATACTGGCCGGGCTCTCGTAATCCATGGAGGTGCCGCAGATGATGATGCCCTCGACCGCGCCGGGGTTGAGCAACGCCATGCGGGTGGCGATCCACCCGCCCTGCGAGGTACCGAGGGCGAACGCCTTGGAGATCCCCAGGGCGTCGAGCACCTGCAGGTTGGCGATCGCGCTGTCCCAGTAGGTGAAGTGCCGGTACCGGGCGCGGGTCTCCCCGTGGCCGTAGGGCTCGATCGCCAACAGGTTCATCCGCGAGGCGAGCTCCTCGTTGGCGAACTGCGGCCGGTACAGCTCGACCGAGGTGGTGAACGAGTTGATCATCACCAGCGTGGGCAGGGCGGGGTCGTACTGCCGGGCGAACGAGTAGCCGATGGTCGATCCGCCCAGGTGGGGGATGTCGATGGTCTGCGTTGTCATGGCGGAGTCCTTCTGGAGGGGAGTGCGCGAGGGGTACTCGAACCATAGGACGCTGCCGGCGCCCCGGGAGCGGATCGGCGGGGGCGGTTCGGAGCGGTCGGATCGACAGTGCTCGCCGGCCGCGGGTGCGAGCGAGAGGACGACGACGAGGTGTGCCGGTCTAGTCGATACCCAGCGCTCTCGCGGAGGCGGCCACCCCGGCGGCTGCGACGACCACCACGACCAGCGGCACCCGCATCGCCGCCAGGACGGCAGCCGTGGTTACGCCGGCGACGCGAGCCCACCCGGCGAACGACTGCCCGTCGAAGAGGGTCGCGGTAGCGGCGACACCGGCGATCAGCACGATCACCGCGGGATCGCCCCAGTGCTGGAGGCGCAGGGAGAGGCGCGAGCCTCCGAAATGGACCCCACCCAGTCTCACGGCGTAGGTGCCGGCGGCGAGGGCGAGCACCGCGAGGACAAGAGTCACGTCAGACACGGTGTCCCCGCTTCCGCACAGCCGTGAGCAGGCCGATCAGTCCCAGGACGGGGGCCACTCCGGCGGCCACGAACGGGGTGGCGGCCGCGGCGAGGGTCGCTCCTGCAGCGGCGGGGACAGCGGTGCGACGGGTGACGCTGGCGAGGAGGATCGCGACGAAGACCGCGGGGAACGCCGCATCCAGTCCGAGACGGCTGGGGTTGGGCAGGACGTATCCGAGGAGGACGCCGATCGCCGCGCCGAGGGGCCACGCGATCAGGATGGCGACCCCGACCACGCGGAACGCGGGGAGGCGTCGCGCCGGGTGCGGCTGGGCCAGGGCGAAGGCGACGCTCTCGTCGTTGACCAGGTGTGCCGAGAACAGTCGGGGGACGCGCCGCCCGGGCAGAAACGCCGATGCGGAGAAG
>NZ_JAALEC010000222.1:0-8784 GCF_014145205.1 Dietzia sp. DQ11-44 | reverse complement strand
GCCCCCGCTCCCGAGCCAGCCCCGGTTCCCGGTGGCGGAGGCGACGGGGGAGGCACGGGAGGCGGCGGCGACGCCGGAGACGGCGGGGCCTGACCCGGATACGGTGCACTAGGGTGTGGTCGTGCAGAGCAACGGCCACCTCTCCCCGCTGCCGCTCGACAGGGACCTGCGATCGCTCGGCCCCCGGGACCGGGTGCGACCCGGGGACGGGGCCGCCAGGGCGGTGCTGGACGCGTGGGGCGGACCGGTCGGTGAGCACGCGGTCGTAGGACGGCAGCGGTTCTGGACGCCGCTGCGCGTGATCATGATGTTCGCGGTGCTGTTCCTGGCGCTCGGGTTCTTCTCCAAGGCAGCCTGCCTGGTCACCACCAGCCCCACCGACGGCTCCGCGCCGGGGCTCAACTGGACCGGCCAGCAGTACTACAAGGCCTGCTACGCCGACCCGCTCCCGCTCTACGCGGTGCAGGGTCTGGACTCCGGTGAGCTGCCGTACCGGTACATGTGGGTGGGCGACGACGGCGGTGCCCGCTACATGGAGTACCCGGTGGTGTCCGGGATGTTCCAGTACGTCACCGCCCAGGCGGCCCAGGCCTGGCACGCGGTGGCCCCCGGCGGTCCCATCGAGGTGGTCAAGTACTTCGTCCTCGGCTGCGTGATCCTGGCGTTCCTCTGGATGGTCGCCGTGTGGGCCACCTACCTGTCGGCCGGGCGCCGGCCGTGGGACACGCTGCTCATGGCCGCCAGTCCGCTCATCATCTTCCAGGCCTTCACCAACTACGACCTGATGGCGGTGGCGTTCGCGTCCGTGGCGCTCCTGCTGTGGGCGCGCAGCAGGCCGGTCTGGGCGGGGGTCGTCCTGGGGATCGGCGTGGCGGCCAAGCTGTACCCGCTGTTCCTCTTCGGCGCCCTGCTGGTGGTGGCCATCCGCCGCAGGCGCTTCGTGGACCTGGGCAAGGCGGCCGTGGCGGCGGTGGCGGCCTGGTTGGCGGTCAACCTGCCGATCATGATCCCGTTCCCGGAGGGCTGGCGGGAGTTCTTCCGGCTCAACTCGGACCGCCCCGCCAACCCGGAGAGCATCTACGCCGTCATGCAGACCCTGACGGGCTGGCAGGGCTTCGACGCCGGGCGCGCCGCGGGCGAGGCCCCGGCCACGCTCAACACGGTGTCCCTGGTCCTGTTCGCCCTCGGCTGCGTGGCCGTGCTGGTCATCGGACTCACCGCCGCGACCACCCCGCGGATCGCGCAGCTGGCGTTCCTCATCGTGGCGGTGTTCCTGCTCACCAACAAGGTGTGGAGCCCGCAGTACTCGCTGTGGCTGGTCCCGCTGGCGGTGCTCGCGGTGCCGCGGGCCAGGCTGCTGGTGCCGTGGATGGTCTTCGACGCCCTGCTGTGGGTGGCGCACATGTCGTACTTCCACGGGGTGGCCAACAAGGGCATCGGGCCCGAGACGTTCCATCCGCTCGTCCTGGTGCGCGACCTGATGGTCGTGGCCATCTGTGTGGTGGTGATCCGCGAGATCTACCGGCCGCACCTGGACCTGGTCCGGATGGCGCACCAGGGCACACCCGAGGGGCCGGACCCCCTGGCCGGGGTGCTCGCGGACCCCGGCGAACCGCTGGTCGGACCGACGGTCCAGGAGAACGACGATCGTGACGGCGACGATCGTGTCCACGACGACCGTGACGACGACCATGACGACGACGAGGCCCGCGGGGTCCGACAGACGGAGGGCACCACCGGATGAGCACCAGTGCGATGATCTGGATGTTCGTGTGCATCCTCGTCGGATTCGTCTGCATGGTCACCGCCGCCGGCGGGCACCGCGCGGGGTGGCGCCAGCCCGTGTGGATCTCCTGGACCGTGGCGGCGTTCCTGTTCCTCACCGTGGTACCCGTGGTCCTGGCGCTGACGATAGGCCTGCGGCACGGCTGAGGCGGCTCGAGCGGGGTGAGGGGATTTCGTGGGCGGTCCTCAAGCGGGGTAGCCTTAGCGGGTTGCTGACGCAACGACCCTCCTGCCACGGAGATTCCGTGGCCGAATCTGTAGTCCACAGGAGGTGATGAGGTCCCATGCGTCAATACGAAGTGATGGTCATCCTCGATCCGAGTCTCGACGAGCGCACCGTGGCGCCGTCGCTGGACACGTTCCTCAACGTGATCCGGCAAGAGGGCGGTTCGGTCGACAAGGTCGATGTCTGGGGAAAGCGCCGCTTTGCCTACGAGATCAACAAGCAGACCGAGGGCATCTACGCCGTCGTGCAGATCAAGTCCGAGCCGGACGCGGTCAAGGAGCTGGATCGTCAGCTCGGTCTGAACGAGAACGTGCTCCGCACCAAGGTGCTCCGCGCCGACAAGTGACCCGGGTTCTCCGGCCCGCCCGCTAATCTGGGCGTGGTCGGTCGAGCTCCGATCACCACCACCTGAGCGTCAACACGGAGGACAAGCGCATGGCACAGGGCGACACCCCCATCACCGTGGTCGGGAACATCGTCGCGGACCCCGAGCTGCGGTTCACACCGTCGGGTGCCGCGGTGGCGAACTTCCGGATCGCCTCGACGCCGCGCCGCTTCAACTCCCAGACCAACCAGTGGGAGGACGGCGAAGGCCTGTTCCTCACCTGCAACGTGTGGCGCCAGGCCGCCGAGAACGTGGCGGAGTCCCTGCAGAAGGGGATGCGCGTCGTCGTCACCGGTCGCCTGCGCCAACGGTCGTACGAAACCCGTGAGGGCGAGAAGCGCACGGTGTACGAGGTGGAGGTCGACGAGGTCGGCCCGTCGCTCAAGTACGCCACGGCCAAGGTCACCCGCACCAACCGCGAGGGCGGCGGGGGCGGCTTCCAGGGTGGTGGCCAGCAGGGCGGCGGTCAGCAGGGCGGCGGATTCCAGTCCGGCGGCCAGCCGCAGGGCGGCTTCGGTGGCGGCCAGGGCGGCGGCCAGCAGAACGACGATCCGTGGGGCAGCGCTCCCCGGGCCGGCGGTTCCGGTGGCTTCGGCGGCATGGACGACGAGCCCCCGTTCTGATCCCAGGGTCTTTTCCCCGGGGCGCGCGATGCGCCCCACCCCATAAGCATGAGACATGACCTCGCGAGAGTCCGGCCCCGGTCGGCTCGTCGGAGGAAAGAAAGGTAGACGGATCATGAAGCTGATCCTCACCGCCGACGTCGACAAGCTCGGTGCGCCGGGCGACATCGTCGAGGTCAAGGGCGGATACGGCCGTAACTTCCTGCTCCCGCGTGGGCTGGCCATCGTGGCCACCCCGGGCGCCGAGCGCCAGATCGAGTCGATCAAGCGGGTCCAGGAGGCCCGTGAGGTGCGCGACTCGGACCACGCCAACGAGCTCAAGCAGAAGCTCGAGTCGCTCGCCGACGTCAAGGTCGCGGTCAAGACCTCCGACACCGGCAAGCTGTTCGGCTCGGTCACCGCGGGCGATGTCGCCTCCGCGATCAAGTCCGCCGGGGGGCCGGCGCTCGACAAGCGCGCCGTCCACATGCCCAAGGAGCACATCAAGTCGACCGGCGCCCAGAGCGTCGTCGTCGAGCTCGGGCATGACACGACCGCCAAGGTCGAGTTCGAGGTCGTTCCCGCCTGATCTCCCACGTAGGGCCCCGGTCGTCATCCGCGACGGCCGGGGCCCTCGTCGTGGACGCGACGAGGTTGTGGACCGCCTGTGGATAACCCCGACGGCAAAATACAACGGTGTCGGTTCCGATACCGATAATGTTCATCTTTCGTTACCTATTGCGTCGTTGAGCCGAGCGTGATACATGCCGTTCTCCACCGTCGCACATGCGAGCGAAGAGCCGCATGACCAGCACTTTTGTTCAGTTGCGACCGGGTAATCCACCGGTTGTCCACAGACGGACCGGCATCGGGCCAGCGAATCGGGAATTCATCCACAGTTGTCCACAGTCGGCCACCAACGATTGTGGAGAAACCTGTGGATAACTTGACGGGTGGCTGCCGGGCGTGTCGCCCCGGTGGCCTACAGTGAACTGGTCACGCGGGGCAGGCGAGTCGGCTCGGGAGTACCGCACGCCAGAGGCGTGAGGTGGAGAGGAGAGGTCATGGCGCAGGGGGGATTTGACGGATCCGACGAGATGCCGCCTCCGCCGGACGAGGGTGGACGCTCGGAGTTCGGTCGCACGCCGCCGCAGGACCTCACCGCGGAGCAATCGGTGCTTGGCGGAATGCTCCTCAGCAAGGACGCGATCGCGGACGTGGTGGAGGAGATCCAGCCGGGCGACTTCTACAAGCCGTCGCACCAGGCCGTCTACGACGTGATCCTGGACCTGTACGCCCGTGGCGAGCCCGCGGACGCCGTCACCGTGGCCGCCGAGCTTGACCGCCGTGGTGACCTCCGGCGCGCCGGAGGGGCCACCTACCTCCACACCCTCATCTCGACCGTGCCCACGGCCGCCAACGCGGGGTACTACGCACAGATCGTCTCGGAGAAGGCGATCCTGCGGCGTCTGGTCGACGCAGGGACGCGGATCGTGCAGTTCGGCTACTCGGGGTCCGAGGGAGCCGACGTGGCCGAGGTGGTGGACCGGGCGCAGGCCGAGATCTTCGAGGTGACCGAGCGCCGGACCACCGAGGACTACGTGATCATCGAGGAGCTCCTGCAGCCCACGATGGACGAGATCGACGCCATTCACACGGCCGGCGGGCTGAGCAACGGTGTCCCCACGGGCTTCGCCGACCTCGACGCCGTGACCAACGGGCTCCACGGCGGCCAGATGATCATCATCGCCGCCCGCCCCGGTGTCGGTAAGGCACTCGCCCTGGACACGGTGCTCCCGACCCCGGGCGGCGTGACCACCATGGGGAACGTGGGCGTCGGCGACCGGGTGCTCGGCGCCGACGGGCAGCCGACCGAGGTCGTGGCCGTGACCGAGGTGTGGGAGGACCGCCCCTGCTTCACCCTGCGGTTCAACGACGGCGCGGAGATCGTGGCGGACGCCGAGCACGAGTGGCGGATCGAGATGGGCGGCACCCACCAGACCGTCACCACCAAGTCACTCGAGACGCTGATGCTGGTGAGCGACTTCGGCATCCTGGTGCCCGAGAACGCCGGTTCAGGGCGCTCCGACCGCCTGATCATCGACGTCCGCGGCGCGCAGAGCGTCCCGGTCAGGTGCATCGAGGTCGCCGCCGATGATCACCTGTACCTGGCCGGTCCCACCGGGATTCCCACGCACAACTCCACCATCGGCCTGGACATCATGCGATCGTGCTCGATCAAGAACGGGCTCTCCTCCGTGCTGTTCTCCCTGGAGATGAGCAAGACCGAGATCGTCATGCGTCTGATGAGCGCCGAGGCGCGGGTCAAGCTCTCCGACATGAAGTCGGGAAAGATGAGCGACGAGGACTGGACCCGCATGGCCCGGCGGATGGGCGAGATCTCCGAGGCCCCGCTGTTCATCGACGACTCGCCCAACCTCACCATGATGGAGATCCGGGCCAAGGCCCGCCGACTCAAGCAGAAGCACGACCTCCGGCTGATCGTGGTGGACTACCTGCAGTTGATGTCCAGCGGCAAGAAGGTCGAGTCCCGCCAGCAGGAGGTCTCCGAGTTCTCCCGCCAGCTCAAGCTGCTGGCCAAGGAGCTCGACGTGCCACTGATCGCGATCTCCCAGCTGAACCGTGGCCCGGAGCAGCGCACCGACAAGCGGCCCCAGGTCTCCGACCTCCGCGAGTCCGGCTCGCTTGAGCAGGACGCCGACATCGTCATGCTGCTCCACCGGCCCGACTCCACCGAGCGCGACGACCCGCGCGCCGGCGAGGCCGACCTCATCCTGGGCAAGCACCGTGGTGGTCCGACCTCCACCATCACCGTGGCGCACCAGCTGCACTACTCGCGGTTCGTGGATATGGCGCGCGGGTTGTAGGTTGTCGCTGTGCGGTCTAGATTGACGAAATCACCTTCTAGATTGACGGTTGAACCAGCTGTTTGGGCGTCAGAATCCTCTTGACCAGGTGAAATCCAGAATCATCATGAGTCCGCCCGCTACGGCTCGGTCAATCTAGAAGTTCTGGGACGTGCATAGATGCTGGTCAGAAGGCTACAGGCTTTGTTGACTCTACAGACGTAGTTGTCGAGCTTTGCGGTTCCGTGGACAGTGCAGGTCACGAGGCATAACGTGAGTTCCGAGGACGGATGTCTACTCCGACTCGTGCTTGGAGGCCAACCATGTCGCCCGCTGATCATGCACCTCGCGTTGATCTTCAGCCTGCGCGAACCGGCAGGCCTCGTTTGCGTGCGCAGCAACTGAAGCCGAACGAGCGAGTCCTCGTCTCCGCGCGACTGCCAGCGGAGCTGGCCGCGCGGATCTATGAGACGGCGAACCGAAACCAGAAGCCAGTTAGTGGCGTTGTCGCTGACCTACTTGCGCAGGCTCTTGGAGATTCGGGGGCGGCCACAACTTAGAACAACACGGGCGGCGTAGAGCGCCGAAATGCGAAAGAAGGCCGGGGTGCCACCCGACCTTCTCGCTGGATCCGCCCACGCTTTCGCGTGGGACTTCACCTGTGATATCAGGACTTACCTCAGTGGAGGATTCCCTTGTCTTTTCTAGCAGACAGTTTCGAAACCCGGCTCGTCAACCTGGAGTGTTCCCGCTAAAGTGGCCACTGCAATTAAGCGGCGAGTTCGTATATGTCTCTGAATCCTAGTTCATACTCGGCTGGTGTCAAATATCCCAGTGTGGAATGTCGTCGTGCCCTGTTGTAGTACTCCTCGATCCAGGTGAATGTGCTCTTTGTGAGTGCTTTCAGGGTGGGCCATGGGCGCGTGTGAATGAGTTCCTTTTTGTAGCTCGCGAAGAATGATTCTGCGACCGCATTGTCGAAACAAATTCCAGTGCGCCCCAACGATCGTCGGATATTGTTTTTCGTGCAGTACTTGTCGAAGTCAGCGGACGTGTATTGAGTTCCGCGATCGCTGTGAAATATTACTTTTCCGGGTGGTCGACGACGAGCGATGGCCATGTCCAGTGCGTCGGTGACCAGCTCGGTGCGCATATGGTCGGCCACGGCCCATCCGACGACCATCCGGGAGTGCAGATCGATGACGGTGGCCAAGTACGCCCAGCCATTCCAGGTCCGCACGTAAGTAATATCGCCGCACCACTTGGTGTTCGCCTCGGCCGCCGTGAAGTCACGGCCGACGAGGTCAGGTGCAGGAACGGGGCGCTCTCCGGCGACGGTGGTGCGCTTCCACGCCTTCGGGTGGCGGCCTTCCAGGCCTGCGGTTTTCATGAGCCGCCACACCCGCTTGTGCGAGACCCGATGGCCGCCGGCGGCGAGCTCTGCGCGCATACGACGAACGCCAGGGCGGCCGTTGAGACGCTCGTAGAGGCACTCGATCAGCGTGGTCAGTTCGTCGTCCCGCAGGTCTCGAGCTGAGCGGGATTTGCCACGCCATTTGTAATAGCCAGAAGTCGATACGTCGAGTTGAGCACACATGAACGTGACCGGATAGGAATCGGATTCAGCCCAGTCCGCGATAGCCGCGAATTTCACCGCGGGTCTTTCGCGAACCAGGTCGCTACTTTTTTTGCGAACTCCGCCTCCATCCGGGCGTGTTTCACTTCTTCGCGGAGACGCTCGAGTTCCGCCCGCTCGTCCTCATTCAACGGGCGGTCAGACTCGCCGTTTCCCTCGTCTCGGGACTTCTTCACCCATTTCCCCAACGTCATCTCGTGAACGCCGATACTGCGTGCAACCTCGGCGATCGCACGACCATCATCGATAACCAAACTTACCGCGTTGGCCTTGTACTCGGGAGTGAAGCTCCGACGAGTCGATCCCATAATCTGCTCCCTCTATCTCGGGGGAACTCTCCGCTCATCTCCGCGTGTCCACCAGAACGGGAACGGTCCAACCCCTCGCGAGGTGTCTGATGACCGCAATCACATGGTCTTTTCGGTGGGAAGGCAAGCCGGAGGCACGGGATTGGTCGGAGGGCCTCCCGCCAACCGACTTCTCACGTATCACGCCGTTCCGGAAGGTACGTGCAAGTACGCGGTCGAAGAACATCCCCGCCCGAGCTTGGAGTCAGACCGTCGGTCGGGTGCTGGACGTCGAGTCCGGCCTTGAGCACGACCTCGTGCGAAAGCTCGATAGAGATCCGCAAGTGGAGTGGTTGGTCCCTCAGCCATGCCGAGTCTCATGGGTAACGCCATCGGGGCGAAAGTCCCATATTCCTGATGTCTTGTCGGTTGACGCGTCCAAGTTGGTGACGATCTGGGATGCCCGGCCGGTTGAGAAACAGGACGCGGAGTTCCTCGAAGCCGTTCCGGTCACGAGAGAAGCATGTGCGGCTTTTGGATGGAGCTACCAACTGTTCGCCGAGCTCGATCGGGTGGAGAAACTGAATCTGTTGTGGCTGCAAGGATTTCGTCGGCCACCGAGCTGGATCGACTCCGTGCGGCCTCTCATCATCGAGGAGGTTTGAATCGCCCCGGGTTTGATGGAGACATCGATTACCCGGGAAGGGATCATCAGAACCATGGGAGCACCTCGCAAGTACCCGGACGAGCTGCGCGAACGAGCGACGCGGATGGCGTTGGAAGCACTGGCCGACCCCGACCGCTCACACGGTGCGATCGTGCGTGTCGCCGAGCAGCTCGGCGTGCACCGCGAAGCACTACGGACCTGGGTCCGCAAAGCCCAGGCCGAGGGCCAAGACGCCTCGTCGGTCTCGGCTGATCGCGACGCCCGCCTGGCCCAGCTGGAGAAGGAGAACCGCGAGCTGCGGCGGGCGAACACGATCTTGAAGCAGGCGT
>NZ_JAALEC010000221.1:0-1167 GCF_014145205.1 Dietzia sp. DQ11-44 | reverse complement strand
CAGTCGCCGCAGAAGCGCCGGGCGGGGACATTGAGTCTGTCCGATCGGGAGGAGATCTCCCGCGGTCTGGCGGCGGGCGACTCGTACCGCCAGATCGGTCGCCAGCTGGGACGGCCTGCGTCAACGATCAGCCGAGAAGTCGGGCAGAACGAGGGTAGGGAGCGCTATCGCGCCATCGACGCAGACGACCGCGCCTGGCGCCGGGCCCGGCGTCCTCAGAAGCCCAAGCTGGCCACGAACCCTGTACTGCGAGGCTACGTCGCTGCACGCCTGAAAGAGGAATGGTCTCCGGAACAGATCGCTGGTCGGCTGAAGAAGCAGTACCCAGCCGGGTCGCGGATGCTGATCTCGCACGAGGCGATCTATCGGTCGCTGTACATCCAATCCTGGAATGTGCTGGACAAGTCGTTACAGAAGCAGTTGCGCACCGGCAGACCGATTCGTCGCGCGGTCAGCAACACCACCTCCGGCCAGTGGCGCTCGCAGATCAAAGACGCCGTGTCGATTGATGCCCGTCCAGACGACGTCGCGGACCGCGCTGTTCCAGGTCACTGGGAAGGCGATTTGATGATCGGATCGGAGCAGTCCCAGATCGCCACGGTCGTGGAACGCTCCAGCCGCTACACCTGCTTAGTCCAGGTCGACTCACGCCATGCGTCCTCTGTTACTGAAGGACTGTGCCGGGAGCTGTCGGCGCTCCCGGAGACGATGTCTCGCTCCCTGACGTGGGACCGCGGCATGGAGCTGGCCGGACACAAAGACGTCGCCGCCGGCACCGGGATCAGCGTGTACTTCGCCGACCCACACTCGCCCTGGCAGCGCGGCACCAACGAGAACACCAATCGCTGGCTTCGTCAGTATTTTCCGAAGAAGACAAGCATGAACGGCTACTCCCAGGCTGACTTGCACCGAATCGCGGAGAGATTGAACAACCGGCCCCGGAAAACCCTCGACTACGACACTCCCGCCGAACGCTACGCCGCCCTGTTGCATTGACGATTTGAATCCAAGGCTGCTTTTTTCAGAAAGGCCGTTTCAGCGCGGAGCTCGGAGTTCTCCCGCTCCAGCTCCTTGAGTCGTGCCCGCTCATCGAGCGTCACCTCGGTCTCGGTGCCGCCGTGGGTCTCGCGGTATTTGTTCACCCAGTTCCGCAACGTTTCAGGTCCG
>NZ_JAALEC010000022.1:0-2372 GCF_014145205.1 Dietzia sp. DQ11-44 | reverse complement strand
GCCTGCACCTTCCGCTTCGGCACCCCACACCACCGTGGCCGCCCGTACACCGACGTGCGGTTGGAGTCCGGCGACCTCGTGGTGTTCGGCGGACCGTCGAGGATGGCCTTCCACGGTGTTCCCAGGGTGTTCGACGGCACGGCGCCAGCCTGGTGCCGGGACGTGCTCGGCGCGGGGCCGGGGCGCGTCAACATCACCCTGAGGCAGACCCGCTGACCTGCCGCTGACCGGCGGGCTCGCGTGCCGGTCAGGGCCGCATCCGCCGGAAGCTCACCACGTGCCGGTCCCCGGCCAGGTCCTCACGGGGGGCGCACACCGACTCCACCTGCCGGCGGGCCTGCTCGTGGACGGGGGTGCCGGGGTCGAGGACCGAGAGGTACTCCTTGTGCTCGGCCAGCGCGGCGACGGCCGGCTCGACGAATCCCTCGACGTCCACGTAGTGGGTGGGTTCCGGTGAGGACTCGAACCACATCCGTGGGCGCCCCTCGGCGGCGTCCACGCCGACGGCGGCCACCAGGTCGTCATACGTCGCGCCCACCGCGGCACCGAACTCCATGTGATCGCTCTGGTTGGGGGCGCCGGGCGCCCACTCGGGCCCGGAATACAGGGAGATCACGATGTCCGGCCGGTGACGGCGGAGGGAATCCGCGATCGCGTCGCGGAGCCCCGAGTCGTTGACGATCCTGCTGTCGGGGAAGCCGAGGAACTCCACCTCTTCCACGCCCACGAGCGCCGAGGAGCGGCGCTGTTCCTCCTCCCGGACCGGTCCGGCGATCGAGGGGGGCATCCCCTCGATCCCCGCCTCGCCGCTCGAGGCCAGCACGTAGACGATGTGGCGACCCTCCGCGGTCCAGCGGGCCACCGCGGCGGACATGCCGTATTCGGGATCGTCGGGATGGGCGACCAGGACCAGACCGCGGGTCCAGTCGGTGGGAAAGGGCTCGGGTGGGGTCATGGGGAGAGTATTGCCGATCCGGGGTGACGAGTCGGTAGCGTCCGAACACATGGCCCTCACCGAGTGGTTGCTCTCCGCGCACGAGCGGGGCAACCCGGACACCCGTCTGGATTCCCGTCATGCCGGTGACGAGGCCTGGTCGGAGGGCAACGAGGTCCGTCCGCTCGTCCACGGGGCCACGTACTTCGGCGAGCTCTCCGACAGGATCGAGGCCACCGGACAGGGCGATCTGATCCTGTTCACCGACTGGCGCGGCAACGTCCTGCTGGACATGCGGGTGCCGCCGCGCGGGTCGCACCACCAGAAGATGGTGGTGATCCGACACGCGGACGCCCCGCGGCGGGACGTGGCCTACGTGGGCGGCATCGACCTGTGCCATTCGCGGCGGGACGACGCCCGACACCGGGGCGACCCGCAGGCGCAGTCGATGTCCGAGGTCTACGGGGTGACGCCGCCGTGGCACGACGTGCAGTGCGCCATCTCGGGACCGGCCGTGTACGACGCCGAGACGGTGTTCCGGGAACGGTGGGAGGACCCGGCGCCCCTGACGCGGTCGCGTCGCCGGTTCCGCGTGGACCGCGACCACGTGGACGTGCGCGCCGAACCGTTGCCCCCGCAGGCGCCGCCGCCGCCGGCGGTGCCGGGTGGCACGCACGTCGTCCAACTGCTCCGCACCTACGCCGGCCGGCACGGTCGACGTGCCTACCCGTTCGCACGGAGGGGTGAGCGGAGCGTCGCCCGCGGGTACGCCAAGGCGTTCGAGCGTGCCCGTGACCTCATCTACGTGGAGGACCAGTACCTGTGGTCGCGCGCGATCGCGGACTCCTTCGTGGAATCGCTCCAGCGGGACGAGGGACTGCACCTGGTCGTCGTGATGCCCCGGTGGACGGACAGCGACAACCCGGTCTCCCGTATCCCGCAGCTCCTCGGCCGGCAGCGCGCCATGAGCCGACTCGCCGCCGCGGCCCCCGGCCGGGTGGCCTTCTACGCGCCGGAGAACTCCGACGGCACCCCGGTCTACGTCCACGCCAAGGTGTGCGTCGTGGACGACACCTGGTGTTCGGTCGGCTCCGACAACTTCAGCCGGCGCTCGTGGACCCACGACTCGGAACTCTCGGCGGTGGTGGTGGACACGGCCGCGTCCGATCACAGTCCGTACGCCCGCAGACTGCGTCTGACCCTGGCCGCCGAGCACCTGGGGCGCGGCGTGGACGGTCCGGGGTATCCGGGGGACGTGTCGGAGATCGCGCACGGGGACGGCGATCCGGGCGACGACGACGACCTCGCGTGCCTGATGCACGACTGTCCGGACGCGGTGGGGACGTTTCGGACCTTCGCCGACGCGGCCGCCGCGCTCGAGGAGTGGCATCGCGGCGGTCGCCGGGGGACGCGGCCCCCGGGTCGGCTGCGTCCGCTC
>NZ_JAALEC010000220.1:0-3216 GCF_014145205.1 Dietzia sp. DQ11-44 | reverse complement strand
ATGGCGGGTATGCGCCGGTCGGGTCGCGAACCCGGCAAGTCCGACCCGATCGACGCAGAGGCCGTGGCACGCGTTGCCCTGCGCGAAAGTGACCTACCGACGGCCGAGTTGCCGGGGCCGGCGCGGGAGATCAAGCTACTGTCCGACCACTGTCGCAGCCTGGTCGCTCGCCGTACCGCACTGCAGTCCAAGGTCCGCTGGTTCCTGCACGAGATCGACCCTGACCTGCAGATACCGTCCCGGGCGCTGCGTCGCTACCATCTTCTCGATGAGCTGATTGCCCACCTGGACAACCTGACCGGGGTGGTGCCGGAGATCGCCCGCGACATCTTGGAGGACATCCGATCGCTCACCCGGCGGATCAACGAGATCGAGGGCCGATTGGGTGTCCGCGTACAGGTTGACGTGACGTTGCGGGTACAGGCTCACGTGTCGGTGTCCGGCTGGGGTTTATGGTGCCGGTTCGTCGGCAGTGCTGACAAGGTCCGCTCGGTCCTTGAGCCGGTAGGACGGTCCGTTGATTGCGATGACCTCGCAGTGGTGCAGGAACCGATCCAGGATCGCCGTGGCCAAGACCTCGTCTCCCAGGACGGTGCCCCATTCGGCGAAGGTCTTGTTGCTGGTGATGATCGTCGAGCCCTTCTCGTAGCGGCGTGAAACCAGCTGGAAGAACATATTGGCCTCCGCGCGGTTGAGTGGGAGATAGCCGACTTCATCGATGACCAGCAGTGACGGTCGGGCCAGACTCGAGAGCTGCTTGGGCAAGGTGCCGAGGCTGTCTGCCTTGCGCAGCTTGCGGACCAGGTCGTCCAGCGTGGTGTAGTAGATTGAGTGGCCGGCCCGGCACGCGGTCACCGCCAGCGCCACGGCGATGTGGGTCTTGCCCACGCCGGGCGGGCCGAGCAGAGCGATGTTGGCTTTGCGTTCGACGAACTCCATCGCCGCGAGATCCTTCAAGCGCCGGGCATCGACGCCAGGTTGGAACGCAAAATCGAACTCCTCCAAGGTCTTGTGGTGCGGCAGACCGGAGAGCTTGAGCGCGTTGCGAAACCGGCCCGACTCCCGGTGGGTGACCTCCTCCTCGAGCAGCTGGTCGAGAAAGTCCAGGTACCCCAGCTGAGACTGCTCAGCACGGGTCGCGGCGTCAGCTGCGGCGGCGGCCATGTGCGGCAGCTTGAGACGCTGCGCGGCGGCGGTGATCCGACTGATGACGAACTCGCTCACGAGGCCTCACCCGCCACCAGCTCGTAGGACGCCAACGGCCGTCGAATATCGGGAACCGGGTCCATCGAGGCCAGATAGTGCGCCAGCACCGAGGACGACTCCTCCGGCCTGGCAGATGCCCCGGCCCGGTCGGGCTCGGTGTGACAGACGGCGCGGCCGACCCCGTCGGGCAGGCCGTCCCAGTGGGTGGGGTCGATGATCCACTCGTGCGACCGGCCGCCACGCCGATGGACCGCCAGCACCTGGGCGGGGTCCTCCAGGCGGCAGACCTTGATGCGGCTGGCTGTGGCACGGACCAGGACCTTCTGCCTCGCCGTCACCTGGGAGGCGGGGACCGAGTAGTGGTCGGACTCGAACGAGATCAAACAGTCCTTGCCCACCGTGCGCACGTGATCGTCGAAGATCTCGTACTCCGTGGCCGGCAGCGGGCCCAGTGCGGCGTGATCCGTTGCGGCGGCCTCGGCGATGACCTGCCCGTGGGTGCGGTGAACCTGGCCGCGGCGGATCTTCACCCACCGGGCGAAAGCGGCATCAACGTCGCCGACCGAGCGAAAGCGGCGGCCGGCCACGACGTGGTCTCGCACGATGTCGACCTGCCGCTCCACCCGGCCCTTGCCGGTGGGCCGGTAGGCGGCCAGCACATCGATGCCGTACCCGTAGTGGCCGGCGAACGCGGTGGCTGCGGCGGTGACCGGGACCGCTTTGCCTGGGGCCACATGGCGGCGCACCACGGTCTTGAGGCGGTCGTAGACGATCACGGCCGGGACCCCGCCGAAGTGGTCGAAGGCCCGCCGGTGGCAGTCGAAGAACGTCGCGGCATCCATCGAGGTCACGAAGCAGCAGAACGGGTCCCGCGAGTACGACAGCGTCATGTGGAACGAGTACACGCGAACCCCGGTGCCCAGCAGATCTCCCTCATCGCCCCAGTCGACCTGGGCCTGGGCCCCGGGCAGAGTGGCGATGCGTCGGTGCAGACTCCCCGCTCCCGGTTCGTCGAGGCCGAGCTCGGCGCGGATCTGGGGGCGGCGGGAGCGGCAGTAGGTCTTGACCCGCTGATAGTGCACATGCACGTCGTGCTCGTCGGCGAGACGCTCGCAGATCACAGTGGCCTTGATATCGATGCAGGCTCGCAGCATCGCATCGATCAGCGCTGCGATCACCTCGGTGATCGCAACCTTCTGCGTGCCCTTGCGCGAGGGCGCCGACGGCGGCGCCGTCGCGGCATCCTCGGCCAGGTACTTGCGTACCGTGCGCCAGTCACAGCCGCACTCGCGACCGATCTCGGCGTACGTCATGCCGGTGGCATGCAGCTGTTTGAAACGTCGGATATTCATCCAGGACTCCTGATCCAGGATCATGGGGGTGGGCCACCCTTCGGAAATCGTCAACTTGCCGGAAGACGACTCCAAGGGTGGCCCACCCACCTCGGCGAACAACTACGGAACGCCGAACACCGACCTGCACATGAACCTGTCCCCAAACCGACATATCAGGGTGTACGCGGACATTGGGCACGCTGGTGCGCGCGAATCACCAGCACTTGCTTGACGTGCCGGGCCTCGGGGTGCTCGGAGCGGCCACGATCATCGGCGAGACCGCCGGGGTCAGGCGGTTCAAGTCCAAAGACGCCTTCGCCCGTTTCAACGGCACCGCCCCGATCCCAGTGTGGTCTGGCAACAAGGTCCGCGTCAGGCTGTCTCGGGGCGGAAACAGGCGCATCAACACCGCGCTGCACATGGCCGCGGTGACCCAGCTGCGGCTCGGCGGCGAAGGCACCGACTACTACGACAAGCTCATCGCCGCCGGCAAGACCCGCACCGAGGCATTGCGACTGCTCCGCCGCCGAATATCTGACCGAGTGTTCGCAGCGATGCGCGCCGACGAAACAGGGCCCCTGCCCGACGCCACGTCACCTCCTCCCTCTACGGAGACACGCACTTCGATCCCCGCTCTCCAGGCAGCCGCGTGACGAAGACTTGACATAGGAGCATC
>NZ_JAALEC010000219.1:0-360 GCF_014145205.1 Dietzia sp. DQ11-44 | reverse complement strand
TGTTCGCAGCGATGCGCGCCGACGAAGCACGGCCCGTGGCCGAGGCCACGTCGCCGCCTCCAACTGCAGCGCCACGCACTCCGATCCCTGCAATTCAGGCGGCGGCGTGAGCGGGGCTTGACATAGGAGCATCGCGGAGCTGGACCGTCCACAGCGCTGAAGGTTGAGTTCATCGACCGCCACAAGGACGAACACGGTGTCCAGCCGATCTGCGACGCACTGTCCGAGACCAGCGCCGCGATCGCGCCTTCGTCCTACTACGCCGCCAAGACCCGACCGCCCTCAGCGCGGTCTGTCCGTGACGCCGCACTGACGGCCGCGATCACCACGATGTACGAGGAGAACTACCACGTGTACGGC
>NZ_JAALEC010000218.1:0-812 GCF_014145205.1 Dietzia sp. DQ11-44 | reverse complement strand
GCCCGCAAGATGTGGAAGGAGATGGGCCGCGCTGGCCACCAGGTCGCCCGCTGCACTGTCGAACGACTGATGCGAGCCGAAGGCCTCAAGGGGGTCCAGCGGGCCAAGTCACCCCGCACCACCCGGCACAAGGCTGAGACCGAGCGGCCCGCTGACCTGGTGGAACGCAAGTTCGTCGCCGAGCGGCCGAATCAACTGTGGGTCGCCGACATCACCTACATCCGCACCTACGCCGGGTGGGTGTACCCCTATCCGCCAGACTGAGGTGAGACACCCGGGCTGGCTGGTTGAGAGGCTGGGGCGTGAGGAGAAGGAGAACCCAGCATGACTATCACTGCAACTACTGACGCGGCCCTGGAGGCCTCGCAGCCGACGCCGACGACCTCGACGCAGGAGACGGTTCAGGCCCCGCGGACCGGGCGGCCGGCCCGGCGGACGTTCACGGCCGAGTACAAGCGGCGCATCGTCGCCGAGTACGAGCAGGCCCCGTCCGGGCAGAAGGGCCGCGTGCTGCGCCGAGAGGGCCTCTACGATTCCAGCGTCAAGCAGTGGCGGGCCCAGATCGAAGCGGGAACACTGGGCACCGTGTCCAAGAGAAGGCCCCGGGCTGGCCAGTCGCCGGAGCAGGCGCGCATCGCTGAGCTGGAAAAGCAGATCAGCAAACTCGAGTCAGACGCCGCCCGGAAGGACAAGGTCATCGCCGATCGTGACGCCGCGTTGGAGGTCATGGGAAAAGGTGTCGCGTTCTTGGAAGCGCTCTCCAAGAAAAACAAGGGGTGACCAGGGCCGCCTGGCGCACCTGGCAGGCCGAA
>NZ_JAALEC010000217.1:0-3701 GCF_014145205.1 Dietzia sp. DQ11-44 | reverse complement strand
CTGACCGCGCTGCTGGGTGTGGTGCGGTCCTGCGCCCTGGTCGGTAGGTCGCGGGCGACCCATCATCGCCAGGCCAATCCGAAACCGCGCCAGTATGGGCCGCACCCCAAGGCCCGCCATCCTGCCGAGCTCACCGCCGCCGAGCGCACCGCGATACTGGAAGTGCTCACCAGCGAGGCCTACGCCGATCTGTCCGTGGCCCAGGTGTGGGCCCGCGAACTCGACGCCGGCCGGTATCACTGCTCGCAGCGCACGATGCACCGGATCCTGGCGGCCGAGGCGATGAACGGCGAGCGTCGTCGGCAGGCAACCCATCCACCACGGGCGATTCCCGAACTGGTCGCAACCTCAGCAAATGATGTGTGGTCGTGGGACATCACGAAAATGCGGGGCCCGGCCAAGGGCATCTGGTACCACGCCTACGTCGTCATCGACATCTACTCCCGCTACGTCGTGGGCTGGCGCATCGAGACCGTCGAAGACGGCGAACTGGCCGCCGACCTGGTCGCCGCCGCCATCGCCGAGCAAGGCCAGGCACCGGGGTATCTCCACGCCGACGGGGGCGCGGCGATGACCTCGAAGCCGTTGGCCTCACTCCTGTGCGATCTGGATGTAACCCGGTCGCACAATCGGCCGCGGACCAGCAACGACAACCCGTACAGCGAGTCGCAGTTCAAGACCATGAAGTACACGCCGAACTACCCCGAGCGGTTCGCCAGCATCGGTGCCGCCCGGGCATGGATGAACCGATTCATCCACTGGTACAACCACCAGCACCGGCACAGCGGGATCGGACTGCACACCCCGGCCAGCGTCCACGACGGCACCGCCGAGACCATCCGCGACAGGCGCCAGCTCGTGCTCGACGCCGCCTACGCCAAACACCCCGAACGGTTCACCCGACGACCGCGCCCACCCCGACTGCCGGAAAAGGCGACCATCAACGACCCCGACGCCCGATCACCCGAAACTAGCCAAGCCCAACCGAGCACCTCACGTCTCATTTGATTTGACACGCTCCGGGCCGCCGGCTCGTGGAGGAGAGCGGTGGTGATTGTCTGGCGGACGCCCGGGGCTGCCTCGCCCAGCGCATTTCTTGAGCTATCACTCGGCGGGCGGCGCAGGAACGAAGGATCCTTTCGATGGACCGCTGAGGTAGGTACATGCCTGCATGAACGAATGTATAGTCACGTAACCGCATGCCCGTCCAACCGGAAACCGCGCAGATTGCTGCGACGCCGATTCAGGAGATGTCATGTCAGTCGAGGTCCCTACCCGTCATCCAGAGCCGCGACGAGTCCTACTGGACTATCCCCACCGTCAGGCAGGGCATTGTGGTTCCGGAGCGCTGAGAGACCTCCTGGAGTGGGCCGGTCTGGGCTGGGACGAGGTGCCGAGCGAAGGTCTGGTCTTCGGAATGGGCGGTGGTCTCGGCTTCACCTACCTGCGGGCACCGGGTCTCGCCCCTCCCATCTACTTCGTCGGGCGTAGCAGCGACCTCGAGGTCGACCTTCTCGCCAGGCTGGGTGCAGAGGTCGACGTTCGGGGAACCGACGATCCCGAGACCGGCTGGGGCTGGGTCCGCCGCGAACTCCAGCAAGGCCGTCCCGTGCTGATGTGGGCCGACATTTCTGAGCTGCCCTACCTCAATGTCCGCCTTCAGATGAGTCGGCACGACATCGTCGTGATCGGTTACGAAGACGACACCGAGACGGCTTTCGTGGTGGACAACGACCGAGCCGAGATGCAGAAAGTCCCCTACGAGGCTCTTGCGCGGGCGCGCGCGTCCCGATCGTTCCCCGTGCCCACGAGGCACACCACGTACTTCGTGAACTGGCCCCAGATCCTGCCCGATCTCCGCCAGACTGCGGCTTCGGCCCTCGTGGCCTCGGTCGAAAACATGCAGGCGGCGACAACCGCGATTATTCCGGACGCGTCGGTGCTACCGCCGGATGCCGTTGCCGCTGCCGGGATCAGTGGAGTCACGGTCTTCGCCGAGGATGTCGACCGGTGGCCGGGGCTCATGCCCGAACCGGAACTGGACATCGCGCTGCGTTCTCTCCACGCCTTTGTAGAGAAGGCAGGCACGGGCGGCGGCCTGTTCCGCCGGTTGCAGGCACAGTTCTGTGGCGACGTGGCCCGGCTAACGGAGTCCGCGGAGATGGCGAAGGCCGGAACTGCGCTCTTGCGCTGCGCGGACACGTGGTCGGCTCTGGCTGCGGCCGGCCGTAGCGACGGATCGACGCTCGATCGCTGGCGACGGGTCAATGAACTCGCCGCGACGCTTCCCCGCGACGAAGGCCATGCCATCTCTCACATGCGCAAAGCGGCGGGGGAACTGGGGATGGGTGACCCATTGTAGGCAAGTCGGCGAACGCAGCAAGCGAGCACCACTGCCGGGTTGCAGCAGCAGATCTGCGGCCACCGCGGACGTAAAGGCGACCCGCTCTACGGGATCCGCACCATCATCCGCTGCGACCCGGCACGGCTGACCGAGCGGCAGTGGCGACGGTTCAATGACGCATTGGCCGCCGACCCCCGGCACGAGGAACTGTTCCTCGCCTGGCAGATCGCCCACGAACTCCGACAGGCCTACCACCATAAAGACCTGCCAGCCGGGCGCAGCGCTGCGGAGAAGATACTCGCGACCTTGCCGTCCTGCCCGATCCCAGAGATCGCCCGCCTCGGCCGCACTCTTCGCAAGTGGAAGGACTCCTTCCTCGCCTACTGGACCACTGACCGATCCAACAATGGTGGAACCGAAGCGATCAACGGCCTCATCGAACTCCACCGGCGCCTGGCCCGCGGCTACCGCAACCGCGACAACTACCGCCTGCGGATGCTCCTCATCGCCGGCGGGCTACGGACCTGACCCCACACTCAGATGCGAAGAGCCCCTTATCCGGCCCTTCCGGAATCAGAGTGCATTGATCCGGTCGTGAAGCTGACCGGAGTGGATCAGTGACCGCAAGATGTAGTGGTTGAGGTTCCGGAAGCCCAGGGCGATTCCGCGGAGGTGTTCGAGGCGCCCGTTGATGGCCTCGACGGGACCGTTGGAGGCACCCACGTCGAAGTACGCGAGGATCTCGCGGTGCCGCTTCCACAGCGACCGGCCGAGCTGGGCGAGCTCGGGTAGTTCCTTCGGAACGCCGGCCCGGATCGATTTGAGGAGCTTGTACATCGCGATCTTGCCCTCCCGCTTGCCCGAGGCCTCGTAGGCGGCGATGAGCCGCTGGTAGACGCCGTAGGTGACCTCCACCGCCGCGTGCGCATCGTTGGCCGTGAACGCTTTGAACAGGCGGGCCTTCTGCTTGTCGGTGAGCAGCTCGGCCCGGGTGTTCAACGTCCGGCGGATGCCGTACAGCGGATCGCCCGTGCGGCCCCGGTGCCCGGTGGTGGCCTGCTGGATGCGCTGGCGGCACACGGTGAGCTTGTCCGCGGCCAGGTGCACGACGTGGAAAGGATCCATCACCGTCCGCGCTTCGGGGACGGCTTTGGCTGCGGCGGTGTGATAGCCGGCGAACCCGTCCATTGTCACCACCTTGACCCGGTCACGGAACGCCTGGTCGCGCGCGTCGAGCCACTCGGTCAGGACCCTCGCCGAACGCCCCGGGACCATGTCCAGCAGGCGAGACGGGTCGGTGCCGTCCACCACCGGGGTCAGGTCGACCAGCACCGTCACAAACGAGCTGCTGCCGTCA
>NZ_JAALEC010000216.1:0-6210 GCF_014145205.1 Dietzia sp. DQ11-44 | reverse complement strand
CGGCAGATCGGTCACCCGCCGCTCGATGTGGTCTCGTAGCCGGCCCACCACCCCGCACTCGGCGCAGATCGGATCCAGTGTGACCGGGGAGCAGAACAGGTGCGTGAGCTCGTCGGCCACGGCGGCGTCGGTGATGGTCACACCGAGTTCGACGGTGCGGCAGATGGTGTCGGCAAGCAGGCTGGCGGTAGCGTTCAAAGCGGGTCCTGGGGATGCGAAGTGCTGGTGTAGGAACTTGCATCTTCACACGCCCCAGGACCCCTACATCTTGTGCCTCACCGCATCACCGGCGAACCCCAGTTACGCACTCCGGATCCGGAAGGGCCCCTTATCCATGGGTGTGGGCTCGCGTGCACACCACGCGCGAGACCGCCGTTGGGGTGCTGCAGCAGGTACAGATCGCTGTGGTGGAAGTCCGAACGGATCGCGCCGGCCGATCGCGCCGACTCCACGAGTCTTTCAGCCGCGTGGAACGCCCGCCCGATCTCCGCCCGGAACAGCTCGGTTCCAGCATCCGGCGAGAGGATGACGTCGCTGAACCCGAGATTGAACCGCTGTGAGTGCGCCAATTGTGGCTGGTTGATCGACTACGAGGAGTCTGGGTCGGTGTCGAGTGAGTGTGCCGGTCGAGTGTGGTGTGCAATGGTATTCACCCCCTGCGGCAACATGACTGAGAATGCTCCACTCGATAATCATGGCGAGGAACTTCTATGGATCCTGTAGTCACAACCCTTGAGCTCCGCGGTGACGGTGTCACACTTGCCGCCGACCGGTGGGATCCACCGTCAACTGCGGGCGATTCAGACGTCAGCAGTAAAGGTGTGGTGCTGTTGCTGCACGGCGGCGGGCAGACCCGGCATTCCTGGCGAAACACCGGACGCAGGCTCGCGGCGGACGGCTGGTCCGCCCTCGCCCTGGATGCACGGGGGCATGGGCAGAGCCAATGGGCACCGGACGGGGACTATGGCATCGACGCTCTGGTCGCCGACCTGACCTCGGTCATCGGCGAGTTGGGGCAGACGCCGGTACTGGTCGGGGCCTCGATGGGCGGTATGACGTCGTTGATCGGACAAGGAGAGAATCCCGAGCTCGCTCGTGGTCTGGTGTTGGTCGATATCGCCCCGAAGGTCGAACCGGGCGGCACCGCGGAGATTATGGCGTTCATGCAAAGTGGCCTGGATGGTTTTGACAGCCTCGACGACGCTGCCGCAGCGATCGCAGCGTATACCCCGAACCGGGTCCGCACCCCCAACCCGCAGGGGCTGCGCAAGAACCTCCGTCTGCGCGATGGCCGCTGGTATTGGCATTGGGATCCGGCGTTTCTGCGCCAGGGCGACGAACCCACCCGCCAGACCGACTCGATCGTGCGATACGAACGCGCCCGGGACGCCGCAGCCGCGATTACCGTTCCCACGATGCTCGTTCGTGGAACACAATCAAACGTGGTCAGCGAAGAGGGCGCCAAAGAGTTGCTTGAGCTCATACCGACCGCCAGATTGATCGACGTCACCGGGTCCGGTCATATGGTCGCCGGCGACGACAACGATGTGTTCAGCGGCGGATTGAAGGGTTTTCTCGACAACGACGTTCTCGCATCGCGCCACTGACGCCGTCGAGGACTCGAACGTCACCGGCGGCGGGAGCTCACCTGGGTTGCGTATCGGTGCCGGTTGCATTGATGGCCGGATTCGCCCGCCCCCGCGGGCCGCTTCGCTGACAGCGGAGCTCGAGGACCGCTTCCCCGGATGTGGCCGCCCTGCGATCCCGGCTTCGATGTTGGCCACGAGCATGGACCGATAACCAGACGTTATGACAAGTAGACGATGCCGAGTTGTGAATCTCGCGAACTCGACCGCTCCCCGAACTGCTCGCACGTTCGTCCGGTCTCGCACTGGCAACTCGGCACCTCAGAACTCGGCACTTCATCAGCAGGCGCGGTGGGCGCGACTGGTGGAGCTGCTCGGTCTGAGGCTGTGCGCGATTCCGTTGCCCCCTGTGTGGGCGTGGTCGGAGACATTCCGAAAGCCGACCTTCTTGCCCCACACGGGCATATCGCCGTCTGGCGGGTTCGCCTGCGACAGATAGGCAACGGCGCGCCACAGGATCTCGTTTTCTTGCCCCTAAGAGTGGAGTCCACTGTGGCCGTCACGCGGCAACTATTCTCGACTGCGGCTGCTCGCGGCATCGTCCGGCCTCGAAGCCAGCGACTTACCATGACCAAGGTCATTGCGGCGTTCCTTGCGGTGCCAATGTCTCGGTGACGCGAACACTCAGTTCCGGCTTGTCGTCGCCTTCGGTGTGAGTGAACGTCCCAAGATGGGACCACATCGAGTCCACGAGCGGCTGGAGGAACAAACGGCCCAGCTGAGTGACGATGACGTCGACCACCTGAACAGCATCGGCGCGGACCCTAGACGCCGCACCAGACTGCCGCATAGCTATCACTTCCCGGTGTGTCAGCTCGGTGAGCCGTTCGAGTAACTCACCTCGCTGACCGCCGGGATCTAGCAACGCGCGGCGCAGGTAGTTCACCACCTCGGGACGCCTGAACAGCATGTCGGCAACCGCCTCGTTGCGGATCCGGGCGATGTCGGCGCCTGGGACGTCCACGGGCGCCGAGGCAAGTGCGGTAGCGAAATGCTCTACGACCAGTCGCTCGACCGCCCCGCGCAGGCCGTCCTTCGTGCCGTAGTGATGGACCACGAGACCCACCGTCACCCCGGCCGCGGTCGCCACGGTTCGCAACGAAGTGCCGTCCTCGCCGTTGGCGGCGTAGAGATCCAGTGCGGCGTTGCGGATGCGCGCCTTGGCAGTGAGATCCTGGCCCGCGGCGCCTGGTGCGGAACGATTCACGCGGTTCCCCTTCAGTTGCGGTCGAGCCTACGGACCCCAAACTAGACTATACGTCGGTACCGCATACTGTATGTTCGTACAGTACATGGTGTCCCGGCTCAGTCGGCCTTGTCGACCTGACTATCGTGCCGTCGGCAGCCAGTTGCTCAGGCCACCCGCATCGGGCCTCAGGGCCCCTTGGACGTCCCGGTCGAGGTTGGGTCACGGGTCGGACGTGCGGGTGTCGGCGATATCTCCGTCGCCATGAGCAGAGGTGTCACACCCAGCACAACTTCATCGACAGGAAGGTCTGGACATGGACACATTTCGCGACAAGGCCGGCGGGCCGATAGGTACCGATATCGACACCTGGGTGCGCTCGTTTACGCGCATGGAATCCGGTTCCTCCGAGCTTCCTCCCCACCACCCCAACTGCCTTGGCTGTGGACCAGAGAACCCGAATGGTCACTTCCTCTCGGTACGGCGTGACGGAGACGGCGTCGTCGCACACCACCAGTTCGACCAGCGCCACGTCGGGGCACCCGGCATTGCACACGGCGGCGCGGTAGCGACCGTGATTGACGACCTCTTCGGCTTCTTGCTCTATTCGGTCGGCGAGCTCGCCGTGACGCGCCGTCTCGAGCTCGAGTATCTTGCGCCAGCACTACTCGACACCCCGTACATCCTGCGCGCTGCAGTTCGGTCTCGCGATGGCCGGAAATTGGACCTCACGTCCACGATGGAGGATGCAGAGGGCCGCACTGTTATTACTGCCACTGCCCTGTTCATCGTGGTCGAGGTTGAACACTTTTTGCAGTCACAGAGAAACTCGAGGGCTTAGGCCAAACTCACCGCCGCGAGCACCAGGCCCGAATACGTCGAGGATGTCGGCGGAGCCTGAAGATATTGAACGCCACGCCCAAAGAACGGGCGAAGCGGAAGGCACCGTGCATCGCCAGTTGCCCTGTACGAGTCAACCAAGAGGCAGCGCTACCTACGACGGAACCCCGTCGGCGGGTGGCCGGTCCAGTGCTTGAAAGCGTGTGAAAAGCTGGCGAGGTCGCTGTAACCGAGGTCCGTGGCGATCTCGCTCGCGGACACAGATCCGTCCAGTAAACGAAGAATCGCGTACTCACGAATGACCGACTGGCGCAGTCCGCGATAGGTCATCCCTTCCTCAGAGAGGCGCCGCTTAAGTGTGCTCGTAGAGATGGAGAGTTCGTCTGCAATCCACTGACTTCCACAATCTGCGGGACGCTTCTCTATCAGACGTCTCACCTTGTCCGAATACGAGGCGATTTTACTCCGCTCGTCGAGCCTTCGCTGCAAGTCACCGCTAGCGAGTCGATACGCCACGGGGTCAGAGAACCGGCAGACGTGATTGACCGCGTCAACGGGAAAATGCAGAATGGACAGTGAAGCGTCAAATACCAGGCGACCAGCTAACCAATCCTGATCCACGGGCAGACCTTCCGGAGCGGGCCAACCCAGTGAGAGTGTGATGTCTGGTGCATCGCCAACGAGTATATTCAGCAGCCTCAGCAGGACCGCACCACAGTAGGTGACCACTAGGGAGTCTAGGACTCGATCGCCCGTCTGCCCATTGAGCGCGACAGACACTCCGTGTCCACCTGCGTAGAACTGCGCACTCAGGGCTGGGGTTATTAGCGGCAGGTAGGCAAGCAATTCCAATATCTCGCCTGCGGAACCTGCGCTTACTAGTGGGACGCTTAATGGTCCGAAGGACGTCAGATGAGCATGCTGGGCGAACGCCAAACCGAGGGTCGTTGCTTGGTCGACGTCGAGGTCGGGCAAGGCTTCCCTGATCCACCGCAGGGGAACTTGGGCGTTGATGGCAAGAAGTGACTCGACGTCGCTTCGCTCACGATCCATGATCTCGCGAAACCGTGCAACGGCGTCTTGCTCCAGAACTGGGCTCTCAAGTAACTGCGCGAACACGAGCGGTGGCACGCCCTCGCGATCAAGATTCATCGCCCCCGCCTTCTGAGCCAAATTAACAAGCTTCTGCCCTCAATCAACCTAGCCGCAGTCGTCGTTGTTAGCAATGCTGTGAGCAGCTATTACCCGAACAACCATGCAGGAGCCAGCGATGACAGTCGTAACCTTCGTCTCACATGAGGGAGAGAAGCACGTGGTGCCCTTAGAGGAGGGGCAGTCACTCATGCGGATCGCCGTCAACAACGCGGTGCCCGGGATTGACGCTGACTGCGGAGGCGAAGCCGCGTGCGGCACGTGTCATGTCATCGTTGATCCGCAGTGGTCCGAACAGGTCGGCCTCTCGGGAGCAAGTGAAGAGGAAATGCTCGCAATGAACCCGGAAAGGCTGCCGACCTCTCGACTGTCGTGCCAGATGACCGCGTCCGCGGATTGGGACGGCCTGGTCGTCCAGGTGCCAGAGTTCCAGATGTAACGACGAAGGGATCAAGAGTCGTGTCAAGCAATCATGTAGAAGTCGGGGACAGAATCCGGTCGGCCATCCCGATGGATCTTCAGATCCGGGGCGCCCATCTGTACGACAGGACTCGGCGCTGGGTGACAAGGACGAATGGGAAGAAGCTCTTCGTAGAGAGTCCCATTCCTCCCGTCGAGGATGTCGAGCTCGCCGACATCGACCTCAGTAATCCCTTTCTCTATCGGCAAGGACGCTGGCAGTCCTACTATGAGCGCCTGCGAAACGAGGCTCCGGTCCACTTTCAGCCCAACAGTGCGTTCGGGCCGTTCTGGTCAGTGACCCGACATGAAGACATCATCGCGGTCGATAAGAACCATGAGGTCTTCTCCGCCGAGCCGATGATAGTGATCGGGGCCCCGCCTCGTTTTCTCGATATTGAGATGTTCATCGCGATGGACCCACCGCGTCACGACTTGCAGCGAGCAGCTGTGCAGGGGGTGGTCGCGCCGAAGAACCTGCGTGAGATGGAGACGCTCATTCGGTCTCGGGTTCGCGAGGTACTAGACGACTTGCCGGTGAATCAGCCGTTCGATTGGGTCCAGGCTGTCTCGATCGAACTGACAGCTCGAATGCTCGCGACGCTCTTGGACTTCCCATACGAGGAACGTCACAAACTCGTGTACTGGTCAGATATTGCAACTTCGTTCGAGGAAGCGAACGGTGGTCCTGCGGACCTCGACGAGACGTTCGACGGAATGCGCGAGATGGCGAGCGGTCTGAGTTCTCTGTGGTACGACAAGAAGGCTCGGTTAGCAGAGGGGGAGGAACCCGGTTTCGACCTGGTCACCATGCTGCAGAGCAACGAGAACACCAAGGATCTGATCGACCGCCCGATGGAATTCATGGGCAACTTTGTGCTGTTGATCGTCGGAGGGAACGACACGACCCGGAACTCGATGAGTGGT
>NZ_JAALEC010000215.1:0-467 GCF_014145205.1 Dietzia sp. DQ11-44 | reverse complement strand
GAGCGGGAGAACTCCGAGCTCCGCGCCGAAACGGCCTTCTTGAAAAAAGCAGCCGCTTACTTCGCGTCAGTACCAAAATGATGGTGGCCCGGTGGAGTTGGCTCGTTTTTTCGCTGCCGTAGGTGGCTTGTCCGCGATGTGCCGCCCCACCGGGTGTGCATCGCTGATCAAGGCCGTGGCCTGACAGGAGCTTGCTCGCTCGTCCTGCCCGACTGAGGCGTGCCCGACCTCGGTTGGCGATGCCGCACTTCACGATACGCAGCAGGAGGCGGTCCGCGGTGACTGTCATTGGAATTGATGCCCACAAGAACTGGCACACGCTCGTAGCTGTCGACGAGGTCGGCAGGAGGATCGATGTCCTCACGGTTGAGGCTCGGGCGGCTGGGCATCAGAAAATCATGACCTGGCTCGAGCAGTTCGAGGAGGTGATCATTGCGATCGAGAACTGCCGGCACCTGACCCGGCGC
>NZ_JAALEC010000214.1:0-12936 GCF_014145205.1 Dietzia sp. DQ11-44 | reverse complement strand
TCGGTAGGTCCCTCACTTTAGGAGGGCCCACTGTCCGAGATCACCGCAGCAGGCCAGAACTCGAGCCCGAAGCCTGTCGATGTCTGATCAGCAGTCTCGTGATTCCAAGTACTCGACGATGGCGCTGTCGGTGATGGACGCGATACTGATAGTGCGGTCGCCTGTTTCGTAGCGCAGTTTGTCTACCGCGCGGAGTAGCCGTGCTTTCGTTGATGGGCGCAACCGGACATTGTGCTGCTCCGTCAGTCGCTCCTCCCCCCGCGCGGCGGGCTGGTTTGTCTGTGGGGCGGACAGCGGCGCGGGAGTCGGGGTAGGTCGCTCGGGCAAGTCCGCTGCGGGGTGGGTAGTTCGTCGGATTGCGGGTTCACGCTGGACGCTCATGCTGCAGTCCCTTCGGTGATTACCAGCTCGGAAAGTAGATCCGTGTAAGCGACCTGGAGAGCTAACGCCTTGCCGCCAGTGAACCTGTGGATCGGCGTGTGAGTGCTATGCGCGTCCTGGCGGGCGGTCAGTTCCGGAATGGCGGTCTTCGCGACCAGTTCTCCGTAGGTCTCACGCAACTCGCTCTCGCGGAATCGGTGTTCGCCGGTGGCCCGCTTACGGCTAAGGACAATTTTCTCGAGCACGAGTCGGGGGTTGGGTCGTCTCTGGACATTGCGGATCGTTTCCTGAAGGTTTTCGATCCCCCGGACACTGTCGATGGTTGGCTCGGTGATGGCAATGACCCCGTCGGCTGCGCACAACACGGCAAAGAGCAACTTCCCCAGTGACGGTGGACAATCGAAGAGGACCGCGTCGTAGACCGAGAGGTCGAGCCCCTCGAACGCGATGTCGAGGCGGAAGATCAAATCGTTGGCTCCGTCCGACTCGATGTTGGCCAATGCTTCGTTGGATGGGATGAGGTCAACCCTGTCCCAAGGGGTTGCGATGACGGCATTGGCTGCAGCTCCCGCAGCGGTTCGGTTCATGAGGTCGAACGTCGTCATCATGTCGTCCGTGATTTCGACACCGAGCCCAGTGGTGGAGTTCCCCTGAGGGTCGACGTCCACAATCAGAACATTGCGTCCCTGATCGCTCAGTGCACTAGCCAGGCCGAGCGTCGTTGCAGTTTTGCCGACGCCGCCCTTCTGATTGCAGAGCGCTAACTTGCGGACCATGCGCGTTCCTCTCGAAGTGGCGGCCAACCACAGGTGCTCGCTAGGTTGGCTGGACGGTTACGTTCCCTCGGATAATCGCTGGGTAGTTCGCGTCGTAGTGCTAGCGAGGCTAACCCTGATAGATAGTGACGTAGCGAAGGCTCGCGGAGCAGCCATAACTATCAACGTTTGGCTAGCTAGCGGTGCTAGCTTAGTTAATCTAGTAACGGTAGACAAGCACGCTACTGGTGCTTCTCTAGCTTGTTGTGCACGCAGAGACGGGTCGGTGTGCCGGGCGCTGGTGCCGCTACCCCAATTCGCTTAGGGCCCCCACGGGCCTGTCGAACGTGGGCCACTACGTGGGGCCCGATCAACGAGCCCGTGCCGGGCGGTCAGGGGGCCGACGGGGTCGTCATCGGGGAACGTTTGAATGTGGACGCGACGGGTGTTGTCCCAGGTAAGGTTTCCGAGCTCGTGAAGGACTTCGAACGAGGTGCCGGCACCTGCAGAGATAGGCGTGACGGCGGCGGGGCGCCTCGCCGGACGGGCTTGGGATCACCACCGAAGCACACCCGAGGAGCTCCAGAGAAGGACTGTTAGCGCAGGTAGGGGCCGATCTACTGTAGCCGACAGTTATCCGCTCGGGGGTTCGTCGGAGCCGCTCCCAGCATCCGGAAGTAGAAATGGCTTGCACCCAGAGGGGGCCGTCACTACGCTAGGAACTGCCCACCGTTACGACGGAACGGGAAGAAGGCCTTAGAACCCCAGCCGGACGACTGGATCTAGGGCCTTTCGCTTTGTCCAGACTCTGGCATCAGAGACTCGGGGGTCCGCTTCTCGATCAGGATGCTGCCGCGGAGCACATCGATGTAGCTAACATCTCCGGAGAAGCTCGCGTTCACCGCCCCAAGCACAGCGTCCGGGATCCACAACAAGGGGTCATCGCCACCACGGCAGTGGCTAATCCTCAGGCCCCGATGCCAACCCTGGTTCTGCAACGAAACGATATGGGCGCGGTCCTGCTTGTCCTGAGAGTCGCTTCGCCGTTCGAGAGTGATGTCTAGGACATCAGCCTCTCCGAGTTCGTAGTAGAGCGTTTCCAGGCACTTTCGCCTGTGGCGCTCAGTCTTTCGGTTGCGCCCACTGAGGTGTGCAACGACTACGTGCATGGAACCCAGATCGGCGATTGTCTCTGTGATCGTGCGGCGGCGGCGATCACTTTCATCGGTCCAGTGAGGTTTGATCTGGCCTGGAAGACGAAGATGGCGTAGCGCTTCTCGGATCTCGTCGCAATCTCCTGCGGTGACGATGGCCGCCCCGATTAGGTACTCCTGAGTTGTATCGGTCCGGACGCAACTGGACTCATCAACAAACGCACGCATACCCGCCGAGGTCATTTCCACCTACTCACCGTATCCATCGGCCGCGACAACCCAGCCCGGCACTTCCTCTTACAACTTCCGCCCCTTTGGGGTGCACCCGTGCGGGACGGAACGCCGCCAACGATCGCTGCTGTGTCGCAGGGTCTAGTGCGATACTTATGAAACGCCATCCCGTCGGGTCTAGAGTGTATTGATACACAGACCGGGCGAGAGGGACTTCTGATGGCTAAGCGGATCGGGACGTTGCTGAACCGCTCGGGTGATGGCGGCGAGGAGGTGCTCATCGTCAGCCGCGGGAGCGTGCGGACTCGGTTCCGGCGACGGGACGAGTTGGGTTGGAACTTTCGGGTGGAGTCGACGGACTCGGAGAACGTCGTCGAGGTGGCGCCAAAGCCAAAGCCAAAGCCAAAGCGAAAGCCGACGCGAACGCCAAAGCCGAAGTCGGAACCGAAGCCAGCTCGCCGGGCCTCGCGTCCGCGTGGGCAGCGTGTGGCGTACGTGCGGGTGTCGGCGGCGGATCAGAATGAGGCGCGTCAGCTCGAGGCGGTGGGGGAGTGCGACCGCGTCTACGTCGAGAAGCAGTCCGCTCGCTCGCGCGTGGACCGAGTGGAGCTCGAAGAGTGCATCAGGTACTTGCGAGATGGTGACGAGTTGGTGGTTGCGTCGATGGACCGTCTCGCTCGTTCGTTGGTTGATCTCAAGCAGATCGTTGGAGAGATCACCGCGAAGGGTGCGAGTGTGGAGTTCGTCCACGAGCGGGCCACTTACGCCGCTGGTGCCCAGGATCCTCGAGCTGACCTGATGCTGTCGCTGCTCGGGGCGTTTGCGGAGTTCGAGCGGGCCATCATCCGTGAACGCCAGGCGGAGGGCATTGCCATTGCCAAAGCGAAAGGCAAGTACAAGGGACGAAAACGAGTCCTGACCTCTGAGCAGATCGACAAGGCCCACGCCCGCATCGAGGCGGGGGAGGGGCCGTCAGCGATCGCCCGCGATCTCGGAGTGGGGCGGTCGACGCTCTATCGTGCGCTTCAGCGCGTAGAAGCCGGATCCGCAGACGTGGAGCACTGAGGTCGAGCGAGGTGCCTACAGAGCCTCGTCGGATCGGTCAGGTCCGGCGAGGAGTTGCTCGCCGAGGGTGAAGCCGGCTGCGTCGAGCACTTTCGCCCGGGTGTACGAGCGGGAGGGGGCGGCGTGGTCTGAGAAGATCACGGTGCCGTGAGAATTGGCGAGCTGGTCAATCACTCCTTGGTTCTCCCGGTAGATCCGGTTGAGCAGTTCCAGCGAACGGTCGTTGACGGTGTTGAATGCCGCACGCTCGGCTGGAGAGACGATGCTGCGTAGGCCCGCTCGAAGGTAGGTGTCAAATGCGGGGATGTTTCCCCACACGCCGAGCATCACCTTCGTGACCGCGGTGGCGTGTTCGTTGCCGTCCGGGAGCAGGGCGCCCTTGATGTCGGCGTATGCCGAGATGAGAGCTGCACGGGCCTGGGTGTCGGTGTAATCGGAGAGGTCGAGGTCACGCACTGTGGGAGAGTGGCGGGCGATCGTTTCGATCGTCGCGGTGTAGTGCCGAGGGTGGGCGTTCTTGAAGAGCCAGGATGAGCCACGAAGCATGCCCCAGCTGGCGAGGTAGTAGCCGAGTTGGAGACAACTCTTTTCCATCTCGGCAGTCGGGTCGTCGGTAGCCGAGAAGTAGTTGATGCAGAAGTCCCAGCTCCATTCTCGCCGACCGGTGGCCGCCCCATTTCGGACGACGGGGGCAGCGAGACTTGCGACGGCAGCGGTAACGGCCTCCGGCTCCATGGAGTACATGGAGGGAACGTACCCGTCAGCAACGACAGTCATCGCTTGAACGGCAGGGCCCGGGAATTACCTGCAAAAGGTGCTGCTGTACAAAGCCATGCTCTGTGCGACTCATCTGCACGACGTGTGTATGCATCCACGCGACCGGGGCCGACGTAGTGGAAGACCTGACCCCCAGGCAGGAGCGGTAGGGGATCGTCAAATGCGACACCAGGCTGACGGCCCATGGTGACATGGGGGAGTTGCCACACTCCCCAGTGCCCTTCGCGGCCGTTCGGCTTTGGGTGTTCAGGTTGGCCCATCCCTGTTGCCGTCGGGCGCGGGACGTTTGCTCTCTGCGTCGGTCGCCGCCACCCAGACTCTGTACTCTTCGCCCTCCGCGAGAACGCGAGTGGCACGGGCGTCCGGGTCTCCCGGGCTGAGCGCGACAGTGTCGCCGTCGACGGAGTCGACGACGGCATCAAGGAACGCTGCGACTTGGCCAAGGTGGTGTTCTTCTCCGTCCAACTCGATGTTGAGTCTCTGCGTAACCGCGACATTGATACGTGACCCCGCAGTGAGCGTGGGGCGATCGGTGGCATCGATGGTGAATTCAAACGGTGACCAGGTGGTGCTAGCCGCTTGGCCTTGCAGGAGGGTTGCTGCTTCGAAGACATGTCGGAGTTCTCCCGCGGAGAGGGCGCTCGGGATGCGAAGCAGATCCGTGGAGTGCTGCTGGATTACGTTCAACGCTCGTACGAGCCGCGCCGTTAGATGGAGATTCGAATTTCGGTCGTGAGGGTAAGGAACAGTCCAGCTATAACGGCGCGGTCCGTGGCTGGGACTCAGTCCGATTGACACTCCGCGATCGACCGCATCCATGAATGAAACGGCATCGATGAGGTCGCCTGGCAATTGGCTATAGGCGTCCCAGTTCATACGGAAGTCTGCTTCGACTTCGATAGGCTCGAAGCGGGTCCTAAGTGCAAGCTCCACCTTGTCGGTCCGGTCAGCCCATACGGTTCGCTGGCCGCCGCGCACCCCTGACGTGAAGCTCTTCCGCTCCAACCGCAGTTCGGCGACGACATCACCTGTAGCGTCTCGGACTCCAACGGTGATGCTAGATGCGGGTTCCGGACCGCCCGCTTCGGCCGTGATGGCGGTGAAGTGGATCTCAGCACTGTCAATAGTGCCGCCGAGCCCGCCGGGGAGGTTGAGTTCTGCGGACGCAGCAGACGAGGGGATCGTGAGATCGGTTCCGAAATCGAGAAACTGCTCGAAGCTCTCGGCGAGTGCCGGGTCGCCGGTTACGTCGACCTGCACGGTAGTGGTTATCGGACGCTCGCTGAGGGCGGCAGCGAACTTTGCATACACCTTGATGTGGAGCCACATGGGGCCGTGTTGCTCGGCTGCGACAGCAACCAGCCAGGGCTCATCTACTTGGTGCGGGGGGCAATCGGATGTTCCGAAGTGGTACCGGTAGTGAGGGTCATTGTTTGCTGCACGTTGCAAGATCCTGATTCGGTCGCCGACGTCGGCAGGTTGCAAACGAGTCCCGCTACCAAGGGTCGTGTCACCGCGAATGATGGCGGTGAGATCGGCGAGTTGATCAGCGAGACGGTCCTTGCCCCCCTTGAGGTAATAATCGATGAGCTCTGGGTGGCGTGCCGCGAAAATGTCGAGCCGTGTCAGGCCCATCCATGACCACGTCGGGATGCCCAGAGATTTGACCTCCTCTTCGATTCGAGCGCGGTATCCGGGGCTTGAATCGCGGGGGATCACAAGGTGCCACTCGGTGATCGCCCATCCCTCTTGCCTTGACGTTTCGGCGACCGCCCTGAGCGACTTCCTCACTTGTCGGAACTCTGCGTTGGCAAACTTCAGGGGGAAGTTCTTGACTTGAAACACCTTGCGCTGGCTGTCGCCGTCGGGAACAAAGACATCGATGCCGCCGTCCGGGCCAGGTGTGAACTTCTGACCCAGCGGGTGGTCGGCGCACACCAGCATCGCGACGGTGTGTTCGAACTCGCCGCTGTCGAGGCGAGACCAGGGGACGCGTTCAGTGGACATGGATTCGCCAAGTACTCATCAAGACTTCATCGCGCGAGGGCACCGATCCAGTATCCCAATCGACTACGACGCAGGTTGACGAACAGATGCCGCGACGGGGGAGAGGGCGAAAGTTCGCTCGCTGCGCAGCCTCGACGGTGCGGCTTGTCATAAGACCTGGTTGCCGGTGCCGACTCGAGAGCCCGTCCAGCCGGCTGTGGCGGAACGTCATTGCCAGCCCCAGGTATGTGTCAGCGGCCAGTGTCAGCGGCCAGTGTCAGCGGCCCGCGTTACCGCTCTAGTCGGCGTACTGCGATCGCTTTAACAGCCAAAGAATGGAATTGTGAGCTCTGATTGAACGCGGCTGGCACGCGCTATTTGTTGGTTGTCGCCACCGTGGCTCATCTGGCGCTGATGGACGTCGGTTCGAACGTTATCGGCAGCTTCTTGTAGCCCCTCACGGGCCCTGAGAGGAGGCGCTCGGCGCCGTCGGCAAGTGCAAAGTCGGGTACGTAGGACAGGAGTTCCTCGTAGGCGACTCGGCACTCGAGCCTGGCCAGCGCGGCACCGAGACAGAAGTGGGGGCCGTGACCGAAGGCGAGACCGCGCTCGGTTTTCCGGTCGAGAATGAATGACTCCGGGTCAGCGTACTCCCTCTCGTCACGGTTCGCCGACCCGTAGAGCAGCATCACCTTGCTGCCAGCTCGCATGGTTTCACCGTGCAGTTCGACATCTTCGGTCACGGTCCGGGCGAGGCCTTGGACGGGGGACTCAAGGCGGAGAAATTCCTCGACAGCTGCAGGGAGCAGGCTGTGTTCCGCGGCGATCGTTCGCAGCGTTTCGGGGCGTTCACTCAGGATCTGGGCGGTGTTCGAGATGAGGTTCGTCGTGGTTTCGTTGCCGGCGATGAGAAGCATGAAGCAGAAGCCGAGGAGTTCCTCTTCGGTGAGCGTCTCGCCGTCGACCTCGGCGTCCAGGAGGGCGGACATGAGGTCGTCCTTGCGGTTGGCGCGGCGTGCGGCGAGCATCGGCGTGAAGTAACCGTAGAGCCCCAGGGCCGCGTTCGTCGCATCCTCGACGGAGGCCGGATCGTTGGGATTGACCTGCACGAGACGGTCGGACCAATCCCGGAACTGCTGCCGGTCCTCGTTCGGGATGCCGAGCATGTCCGCGATGACAATCGTGGGCAGGGGGCCGGCGTACTCGTGGACGAAGTCGACCTCACCTCGCTCGATGAAAGCCCCCAGGAGTCCCCGCGCGGTAGCCCGGATGCTGCCCTCCATTTCGGCGATCCGCCTGGGAGTGAAGGCCCGGGACACGAGCTTTCGCAGAGCGGAGTGCCGTGGGGGGTCCATCATGATCATCATCGGCATCAGGTCGCCCATGCCTGCCGCGAGGTCCTGGCCGACGACGATCCCCTTCGCAGAGGAGAAGCGCCGGTGGTCCTGCGTGGCAGCCCAGATGTCGTCGAACCGGGATAGTGCCCAGAATTCTTGTTCCTTGTTCCAGTAGACCGGCGACTCCTCGCGCAGCACCTGATAAATCGGATACGGGTCTGCCTGGACGGCGGGGTCGTACGGGTTGTAGAGCTCTGACACTTGGGGCCTCCGGTCTGGACGGGCCACTTGGGACGGTAGGATACTTTCGTCCCACTGTACACCCGGTTTGCCTGCCAGAATTGAGGCGAGGGGTTCCCCACTGCGAGGAGGCGTGAAATCGACCAGCAGCTGTACCTAGACGCCACCTTGTCGGCCTTCTTGCGCCATGGGGTCAGCCGGACGCGGATGACCGACATCGCGGCTGTGGCGCGGGTGTCGAGGACAACGGCGTACCGGATTCTTGGTTCAGTCGATCGCGCGGCGACGAGCCTTCTGCAACGCGAGATCGAGCGCCTGCTGAGCGAGGTGATTCGCGGGCTCGACAGTGCGACTGACGCACCCGATGTGCTTTCCGTTTGCGCGCGGGCCCTGGAGCGGGTGGAGCAGCACCCCTTGTTCCGTAAGGTCCGCACGGACGAGCCGGGAATCATCGGCGAAGCCCTCGTGCTTCAGACTGCGCCGATCATCGACACCATTACCAGCGCGCTCGCGCCCTCTTTTCGAAAGCTCGCGGATGACGGCGTGCTAGCGGTGGACGACCACGAGAACGTCATCGACAGGCTGGTGCGACTGGGGATCACATGCGTCCTGTCCCCGCCTCGCGGTGGATACCAGTCATTGCTGGGCGACATCCTCCGCGGTAATGCCGGGTAGGTGTGCGACTCGCTGCTTTCCTGGGTGCCGCGCCGGGGGAGTTCATCGCGGTCGTGCTGGTCGAGAAGGTAAGGGCCGCCGACCTCGACCACGGTGCCCTCCACCGTTGCCTTGATGCCTACAGCTGGATATGAAGAGAAGTCTGTCGCCTTCAGCGCGGCCAGGGTTGCTCATCCTGGCGGGCAAGTCGACTCAGTAGAAGAATCTGTTGGAAGCTTGGCGGAGTTACTGGCGGCGAAGCTGCCGCGTGGTCTGAGCGGGTAGTGCGGTGGCGCATCTGTTGTTGTCGACTGCCGAGCAGAATGACGCTCGTGAGCGAGAGCTGGCGGGGGAGTCGCGACCGGATGCTCGTATGGAGGCCGTCCGCGCCGAACCCGGCCGTGCGCACCAGAAACTGCGGTTCTTGATGACCTTGGGCAGATTCTCCATGCAGTCTGAATCTGGATCGGCTACTTATCCGCCGCCACTGCCCGGTGAGCCGGTGCTTTTGAGCTGGCCATGGTTTTGTGGTCGCGTGAGCCAGCAGCGCCCGGGGCAAGGAACGCTAGCAAGACTGCGGCGCCGGCGGTAAGGATTGCCAACGTAAGCGTGGCCTGACTGCTGCCGTTCACAAATGCTTCTTTGGCGGAGTCGACCAATGGTTGCGCCATTGGTCCGGCTTGTGCGGCGACCTCTAGTGCGGCGGCCAGAGAATCGGCGACCGGACCACGGGCAGGTTCGGGCAGCTGGGGAAGGGTGGGTTGAATGTGGCGGGTGTATCCGGCGGCCAGCACACTGCCGGCTACCGCGATCCCCATCGCAGCGCCGATCTCGCGGGCCGCATCGTTGACTGCGGCGGCGACCCCGTGTTTGCTCTCCGGAGTTTCGGCGATGATGGCGTAGGTCGCCGGGGCTGTGCATAGTCCAAGTCCTGCGCTCATGATCACCAGCGGCCAAAGCAGGTCGAGGTAACGTGCATCGACGGTCAGCCTGCTCACCAGCATCAGACCAACTGCGATGGTCACCAGGCCAGCGACGGTCATCACTCGCAGCCCAAATCGCTGTGACAGTCGGGGGGCGATCACCGAGATCACGATCAGGGGGACCGTCATCGGCACCAACCCCAACGCCGAGGCCAGCGGTCCATATCCCAGGATCAGTTGCAGGTACTGCACCAGGAGTAGGAATACCCCGAAAGTGACCAAGAATTGGATGGCCACCGACAACGAGCCGGCGCTGAAGCCGCGCTTGGCGAACAACCGAACATCCAACAAGGGGGCCGAGGATCGCAGCTCAATCAGGATAAAAAAGGCTGTCGCCAACATGCCGGCCCCGGCGCTGGCGAGAACGATCGGGTCGGCCCAACCCCGCGCTGGAAACTCGATCGTGGCGAATACGATTCCCGCAACCGCGACTGCAGCTGCCGCCGCGCCCACCCAGTCCACGGGAGGGTGATCATGCTGGCTGGACTCAGCGATCGTGCATGCCAGCGCGGCCAGTAGGGCTCCCGCTGCGGTCAGTCCAACAAATACCGACACCCACGACCAGCGCTCAAGCAACACCCCGGCGCCGAGGATGCCTAACACTGCTCCGGAGCCGGCGACTCCAGCCCACACACCTACTGCTCGGCCGCGATGAACGGCGGCAAAACCAGCAGTCAGAATCGAGAGCGTCGAGGGCATTACCAGCGCAGCGCCCGCCCCGGCAATCGCTCGCGCAGCGATCAACCACGCCGGGTCAGACAGCAGCAGGGGAAGTGCGGACGCCAAGGTGAATATCACCAGACCTATTACGAGAACCGCCCGTCTGCCGTAGCGGTCACCGATCGCTCCAGCGGGCAGGACCAGGCACGCCAGTACCAGCGTGTAGCCATCGACGATCCAGGTCAGCTGGGCTTGCGTCGCTCCAGTCTCTACCGCAATCTGCGGTAATGCCGAATACAGCGCGGCCATGGCCGCGACCACCAACGCCACGGCCAGGCACGACACCGTGAGCATCCACCATTCAGCTCGGGTCCACCGGGATGACTCGGTGATGGTCTGTTGCGGTGAGTTCATCGCCGGCCCCTTGCTGTGAGATGGTCGGTCTTGTTTCGAGACAAGTAGTATCACAGTATCCGGCTGGCTGGACAGGTTAGCTTGGACGAGAAGTGACCGTCGGCCGAAGGGGGAGAGCGTGAACGACTGGAGTGCTGATCGGCCCGCTACGGACGACGATCAGCTCGATCCGCGACTGCTGCGCTCACGAAAACGATTGCTCGACGCTGCTACGCATCTTCTGAGCACTGGCGGTGTAGAGGCGGTTACCGTCGAGGCGGTCACTCGAATGTCAAAGGTTGCGCGGGCCACGCTCTATCGGCATTTCGGCGGCACCGCCCAGTTGCTTGCAGCGTCCTTCGAGCGGCTGTTGCCTCGCGTCGAGGTCTCTACCGCCAGTGGGTCGGTACGCGACCAACTCATCGCGCTTCTCACGGCCCAAGCTGACCTGATTGACCAGGCGCCGCTGAACATTACAACTCTGGCTTGGCTGTCAATCGGATCAGTCGGCGGCAGCGATCCTGCCGATTCGGCCGCGATCACCTCACTGCGCAGTCGAGTCATCGAGGAATACCGGCAGCCCTTTGACCGCATCCTCACACAGCCTGACGTTCGAGCACAGCTCGGCAACGTCGACACCACCTTCGCGATCGTTCAACTCCTGGGTCCCGTCGTGTTCGCTCGCCTTACTGGGCTCTGCACCGTCGACCACGACGGATGCGTGCAACTCGTTGATGATTTTCTTGCTGCCCGCAAGCAGGGAGGCGAACCCATCCCGGCCGAATCCAGCCACGGCCTGAACCGCCCTGGCGCCGGCGGATCTCGCTAAATCGGGGCTTCTTCTTGTCGGATGGGTGTGACCGCTCGATCGCCGAGGTCGCTGGGGAGGTGGCGAGGCAACCCTAGAGCCCGGTCGTTTCGGTGCGTGCTGCGGCGAGCCATCCGCTGCAGTCTGAGTGCGGCCGGAACTTCTACCGTCCAGTTTTGACTTCCCGATTAGTCAGGCTGCTGCAAGCGATCGCGAAGCTGACTCCAGAGCTTCAGCCAGTTGAAGCTCGAGCGTGGGCAGGAGGCTAACCGCCGAAGCCACACGTTCCAGCCGAGTACGCACATCGACCTCGTGCTCGATCCCGGCTCGGCCGGCCTCCGTCCATGTCTGTGCACAGTGTCTGGCGACTACGGCGAGATCTTCGGTCGCGAGGTCACCGGTCAAACGTGCCACGTCCGCGCAGCCGTCAGCGAGCAGCTTTCGGAACAGGCCACCTCCGGTGCCGGCCTTCTCGATGAAAGCGCTCAAGCTGAATAAGAGGATCTCGAGTTCGTCAGCCGGTAGATGGGACCAAGTCCGGACATCAGCGGCGAGCTGGGCGACCGCTGCTAAGCCTTCGGAACCGCTCACCGCGGTCGTGAGATCGACGACTCCGGGCGGAGTTGGGTGGCGCATGTTCGCTGCCGATTGACGGAAAGCCGCTGCGGCAACCTGCGCAAGGTCTGGTAACTCATGCGGCCAGGCGATGCGGTACGTGGTGTGACGTGTCGGTTGTGGGAATGACATCGACGACCGTGCTCGAGCGAGAGCGTCGAACGAAACCTTTTGGACCTCGGCACGGTCGTTGTCAACAACGAAGGCGATCCTCTCCGCCTCGTCGTAACCAATTACCACGATATCGTGGCGACTCATTTGGAGCCGAACCCGCAGGTAGGGCAACTCTGCAATGTCGCCCCATATCAGGGCTGGCCTTCCGGCATCGATCTCCTGGCTGATCCACGACCATCCTTCTCGGGGATCGTCGGTCGTGAGCACTTGGACCTGTGCGCCCAGTCGATGGGGGAGATCTACTTCGAAATCGGAGTCTCTCCCTACCAGATAAAGCGGTGGGAAGAGGTCGCTCGAGTGCAAGTAGGACAGGCCAAGTGACCCCCCGAGGGTGAAGACGAGACCTTCCTCGGGCGGTTCTTCCCAGCCGAGGCCTTGCCAGTGCAGGAGGTCTCGCATCGCGGCTGAGCCGCAGTGCCCCCCGACCCGGTGTGGATAGTTCTCGATGAGCGTCTGGCGAGTCATCAGAGTTCCTTTCTGAACGGCGGGCGGGTACGAACCGGGCTCTTGCTGCGCCAGTGGGATGTCAGCGCCGTTCGTCGAGGCTCCGCCGCTGACCGTGCGAGTCTCGCTCGGGACTGGCTTACCCATTGCGCAAGGAATCGGGAGAACCCGTATGGGCGAAATCGGTCCGGACGAAAGGACGCTGCTGTGTGATGACCTGTTTGCTGAGCATGAAATCACGGGGACGATTGATGCAGTCTGCAGCAAGGAGTTCGCCAT
>NZ_JAALEC010000021.1:0-4134 GCF_014145205.1 Dietzia sp. DQ11-44 | reverse complement strand
CCCGGGGCGCCGGGGCAGCGGCCTCCCGTGGCGCCGACGTGCGGACTCCGGGCCCGCACTGCGCGTGGAGGCGGCCTACTGCGCTGAGGTGGTCGGGATGACACTCGAGGCGATGGGTGTCCTGCTGCCGGCCGGCGACGCCAGTTGGTACGACCCGGGCCGATTCTGGAGCGGGGACGCGCTGCCGCTCGCCCCGGGGTGGGGCTACGGGCGGGAGGTCGCCGTCACCGTTCCCGGTGGAGGAAGCCGGGATCGGTGAGCGTGGGTCAGCCGCCGAGGACCGCGGTGCTCAGGTCCGCCTCCGCGGCCTCCGGCGCCACGACCAGCAACTCGTCGCCCGGTTCGAACGGCACGTCGGGTTCGGGGGCTATCACTCTTCCCCCGCGGAGGATCGCCACCAGCGCCGCGTCCCGGGGGAAGCGGACGCGTGAGACCGGTCTGCCCGCGAGGGGGGTCTGGTCCGGCAGCGTCACGCTCACCAGATTGGCGCCGCCGCGCCGCAGGGTCATCAACCGCACGACGTCCCCGACGGAGACCGCCTCCTCCACGACGGAGACCATGAGTCGGGGGGTGGAGACGGCCACGTCGACGCCCCAGCGGTCGTCGAACAGCCACTCGTTCCGGGGGTCGTTGACGCGGGCGACCACGCGGGACACGGCGAACTCCGTCTTGGCCAGCAGGCTCACGACCAGGTTCACCTTGTCGTCGCCGGTGGCCGCGACCACCACGTCGGACTCCTCCGCGCGGAGTCGTTCGAGGAAGCCCAACTCGCACGCGTCGCCGACGAGTTGCCGGGCACCGGTCACCCCGTCGCGGTCGAAGACCGCCGCGCGCTTGTCGACCAGCGTCACGGTGTGGTCGTTGGCCAGGAGTTCGCGTGCGATCGATCGTCCCACCACGCCGGCCCCGGCCACCAGGACCCGCATGGTGGAGGCGTGGAACGTGCGGGCGGGGGCGCGGTCCAGCAGGCCGGCCCCGTCGGCGTAGTCGGGGACCGAACCGTCGGGGACGGGATCGCCGGTCACGGGTCGGTCAGTCATCAGATGGTCCTCGCTCCAGGATGTCGTCGAGATCGTCGACCACGCCCGAGGGAACGGCGAGGTGGATCAGGTCGTCGGCCTGCACGAGAGTGCTGCCGCCGGGCACCCTGCACTCCCCGAAGCGGGTGAGCGCGACCACGGTGCCACCGACCAGATCGGCGAGAGACGCCAGTCCCACGCCGACCCACACCGACGGAGGGACGACGGCGACGAGCGACACCTCGCCGGTCTGATCGCGCCAGACCACCGGGCTCGACCCGGACGTGATGTACCGGATGAGGCGGCCGGTGGCCCAGGGCACCGTGGCGACGGTGGGAATGCCCAGCCGCTCGTAGACCTCGGCGCGTCCGGCGTCGTAGATCCGGGCGATCACCCGCTCGACGCCGAAGGTCTCGCGGGCCACCCTCGCGGCGATGATGTTGGAGTTGTCCCCGGAGGAGACCGCCGCGAACGCGTCCGCCCCGTGTAACCCGGCGTCGACGAGGACCTCGCGATCGAAGCCGAGCCCGGTGACGGTGCGTCCGTCGAACTGCTCCGCCAACCTGGCGAACGCGGCGGGGTCGCGGTCGATCACCACGACCTCGTGACCGCCCTCGTCGAGCTCGGTCGCGAGCGCCGCGCCGACACGCCCACAGCCCATGATGATGACCCTCATGGCCAGTACCGCTCCTCACGGTCCGCGACGCGCGGACCCGTCCCGATCACGCTACCCTCGTCGGCGGCGCTGTCCCTGCGGCACGCGGAGCCCTACGATGTGTCGGTGTCCAGGATCTCCAGGGTCTCCGTCGGAATCAAGCGCCTGCTGTTGGGGCGCCCCTTCCGCAGCGACACCACCGGGGACACCCCGCTGCGCAAGCGGATAGCGTTGCCGGTCTTCGCGTCGGATGCGTTGTCCTCGGTCGCCTACGCCCCCGAGGAGATCTTCCTCATCCTGTCGTTGGCCGGGGTGTCGGCGCTGGCGTTCACCCCGTGGGTCGGGCTCGCGGTGGCGGTGGTCATGGTGGTCGTGATCGCCTGCTACCGGCAGAACGTCCGCGCGTATCCGTCGGGCGGGGGGGACTACGAGGTCGCCACCGTCAATCTCGGGCCGAACGCCGGTCTGGGTGTGGGGGCGGCCCTCCTCATCGACTACGTGCTCACCGTGGCGGTGTCGATCTCGGCGGCGGCCGCCAACGTCGGCTCCGCGATCCCGTTCGTGCACTCGAACGAGGTGGTGTTCGCCGTCATCGCGATCGTCCTGCTCACCGCGATCAACCTCCGGGGCATCCGGGAGTCCCGCGCGACGTTCGCCATCCCCGTCTACGCGTTCATGGCGGCCATGACCGCGCTGGTGGTGTGGGGGTTGTTCCAGGTCGGCGTGCTTGGACGTGAGCTGAGGGCGGAGTCCGCGGAGTTCGAGCTCGTCACGCCCGACGGCGTGGCGGTCGCCGGGCTCGCGCTCGCGTTCGTGGTGGCCAAGTCCTTCGCCTCGGGCTGTGCCGCGTTGACCGGGGTCGAGGCCATCCACAACGGCGTGCCGGCGTTCCGCAGCCCCAGGGCCAGGAACGCCGCGACGACTCTGGTCATGCTCGGCGTGGTATCCATCTCGTTCCTGCTCGGGCTCATCGTGCTGGCCAACCAGCTCGGGGTGCAGGTCGCGGAGGACCCGGCCACCCAACTGATCGGTGCGCCGGAGGACTACCAGCAGAAGACGATGATCGCGCAGCTGGCCGACCCGGTCTTCGCGGGTCTCCCTGTCGCCTTCTACGTGATCATGACCATCACCGCCCTCATCCTGGTGCTCGCGGCGAACACCGCCTTCAACGGTTTCCCCGTGCTCGCCTCGGTGCTCGCGCGCGACAAGTACCTGCCGAGGCAGCTCGCCACGCGGGGGGACCGGCTCGCGTTCTCCAACGGGATCGTCCTGCTCGCCGTGGCGGCGATCGTCCTGGTGGTGGCGTTCGACGCGCAGGTCACCGTGCTCATCCAGCTCTACATCGTCGGGGTCTTCGTGGCCTTCACTCTGAGCCAGCTCGGCATGGTCCGCCACTGGACCCGGCGGCTGGGCAACGAGCAGATCCCCGCCGTCCGGCGACGGGTGCAGCGCGCACGGGCGGTCAACGCGGTCGGGTTCGTCCTCACCTCCGGTGTGCTGGTGATCGTCATGAGCACGAAGTTCTTCGCCGGCGCCTACATCGCGGTGCTGGCGATGCTGGCCGTGTTCGGGGTCATGAAACTCATCCATCGTCACTACGAGTCGGTCGCGCGCGAACTCGAGGACTCGTCCTGGGAGGTCGTCCTCCCGAGCCGCACCCACTGTGTGGTGCTGGTGTCCAAACTGCACCTGCCCACCCTCCGGGCACTCGCCTACGCGCGGGCGACCCGACCGGACACCATCGAGGCGCTCACCGTGAACATCGAGACGGCGGAGACCCGGATCCTGGTCCGCGAGTGGGAGAAGCGGCGGATCTCCGTGCCGCTCAAGGTGGTGGAGTCGCCGTACCGGGAGATCAACCGGCCGGTGGTCGACTACGTGAAACGATTGCGTGACCAGTCGCCCCGGGACGTCGTGATCGTGTACATCCCGGAGTACGTCGTGGGCCACTGGTGGGAGCAGCTCCTGCACAATCAGAGCGCGCTGCGTCTGAAGACCCGACTGCTGTACGAGAGGGGTGTCATGGTGACCAGCGTCCCGTGGCAGCTGTCGTCCTCGGACGGCCGCGCGGACCAGGCGCGTGACGAACCCATCATCGGGCGCTGGGGCGGACCGGAGGACCGATGACCCGGACGGAGAGAACCGACTGGACGGGGCGTGTGCTCCGGCTGCGCATCGAGGGCCCCGCGCAGGGCGGGGAGTTCGTGGCCCGGCATTCCGGGCGGGTGGTGTTCTGCCGGGGCGGGATCTCGGGGGAGCTGGTCGAGGTGATGATCCACGACGACCCGGGACGAGCCTTCTGTCGCGGCACCGTGACCGGCGTACTCGAGAGGTCGGTGGACCGGATCGACCCGCTGTGCCCCGCCGCGGCGGCGGGTGCGGGGTGCTGCGACTGGAGCCACATCGACCCGGCGGCCGCCCGTGCGTTCTCGGGGACCGTCCTGGCCGACCAGGCCCGCC
>NZ_JAALEC010000213.1:0-1288 GCF_014145205.1 Dietzia sp. DQ11-44 | reverse complement strand
GACGAGCAGGACTGGTAACAGGAGGATGTATGACGGAGCCCGAGCAACGGACCCCCAAGCAGGACCGTAGCCGCCTCACGCGGGAACGACTGCTCGGTGCCTCCATCGATCTCCTGGCGACACAGGGCTGGGCGGCGACCACCGTGGGTGCGGTGGCCGCCGCCGCCGGCGTCTCCCGGGGCGCCGCACAGCACCACTTCCCGACCCGGGAGGACCTCATCACCGCCGCGCTCGGTCACATGATCGAACAGCGGATCGAGGACGTGCGCAGGGTGGGACTGGATCTCGGCGAGGACCTCGTCCTTACGCGCCGACTCGGCCTCAGCCTTGCCGAGCTTGCGTTCCAGCTCGGCGATGCGGGCCTGCTCGGGACTGCGCGGGCTGCGGCCAGCCTTCTTCACCCCGCCCAGGGTGCCGGCGGCGATCGCGGCCCGCTATTCCTTGACGTGCGAATCATAGAGACGCCCCCGGCGCAGGACGGCGCCCTTCGCGCCGGCGGGGGCCGCATCATATTCAGCAACGATCCGACGTGTGAAGTCCGCGGTAAAGGACCGGCGCTTCGCCCGGTCGGACCACGGGCCCTGCGGATCCGCCGCCGGCGCGACGAGGCCCCAGCCTCAATCCACACTGACCGGGTGTCTCACCTCAGTGTCTCTACGACGGTCTCAACGCTGGGCAGGTGTAGGTGCGCAGCATGTGGTGCCGAATCGCTTCACACTCCGGGTCCCACCCCGCTCGACGAGGGTGGCGAATCACGGTCGTCAATTGATGTTCCTTTCCGAAACACGGTCGCTGCTCGTCGTATCCAACACCCACGATCGATCAACTGCGGGCAAGTCCGCCGAGCATCAGCTCGGCCCTATCGACGGGAAGCTGCTGGGTGATGGCTCGCTTGCTGAACATGAAATCGCGGGGGCGGTTGATGCAGTCTGCAGCAAGGAGCTCGCCACCACGGAGGTAGAAGCAGCTGAAGTCGCGGTCCCGGGTGGGGTCACCGCTGAGGACGACTTCGTCGTAACCGGTGTTGAGACCGGCGATCTGCAGCTTGAGATCGTATTGATCTGACCAGAACCAGGGCAGCGACACTGCGCTCTTGGACTTCCCGCAAAGGGTAGCCGCGGCGAGTTTCGCCTGATCGGTTGCTCCGGGTACGCACTCCAGCCGGACTCGGCGACCGTATCGAGAGATGTACTTGCTGGCACAGTCTCCGGCGGCAACGATGGCTGGGTCACTGGTTCGGGCGTGCTCGTCGATCACCACACCATCGTTCAGGGTCAAGCCCGCCGCC
>NZ_JAALEC010000212.1:0-333 GCF_014145205.1 Dietzia sp. DQ11-44 | reverse complement strand
TCGTATTGATCTGACCAGAACCAGGGAAGCGCCTCGATCTTCCTAGATTTTCCGCAGACGGTCGAGGCGGCGACCTTGGCCTGCTCCCCCGCACTCGACACGGACTCCATGCGTATACGGCAGCCGTAACGGGCGATGTCATGGCTTGTGCAATCTCCGGCGGCCACGATGTCGGGGTCCTCGGTCCGGGCATGGTCGTCGATCACGATGCCGTTGTCGACCACGAGACCCGCAGCGTCGGCGAGTTCTGTTCTCGGTTCAACACCGATGCCCACGATGACCAGATCAGCCGGGATCGACTCGCCAGTGGACAGGAGGACCTCGCGGACGCAG
>NZ_JAALEC010000211.1:0-681 GCF_014145205.1 Dietzia sp. DQ11-44 | reverse complement strand
AGTTCTGTTCTCGGTTCAACACCGATACCCACGATGACCAGATCAGTCGGAATCGACTCGCCAGTAGATAGTGTGACCTCGCGGACGCAATCGTCTCCGACTAATGCTGCGACTTTGGCGCACGTCCGGATATCGATGCCCTCCTCTCGGTGGATCCGCTCGAAGAACGTCGAGACGTCGGGAGCAGTGACCCGCTCGAGGACGCGAGTGGTCGCCTCGAGCACGGTGACTTCCAGGCCCAGTGCCCGTAGTGAGGCGGCCGTCTCAAGTCCGATGTAGCCGCCCCCGACGATCACCACCCGCCGCCCGGGGGCGGCGGACGTGCGGATCAACTCGACGTCTGCGGCGGTACGAAGGTAATGGACCCCGGCGAGCTCGGCCCCAGGAACGCGGAGCTGACGAGGGCGGGCTCCCGTGCACAGCGCGAGCTTGTCGTATGTCAGTGTGTCGCCGGTGCTCATAACGATGTGCCCAGCCGAGCGGTCGATCGCCTCCACGTGCGCGTTGAGAAGCTGGATTCGCTGCTTGGAGTAGAAGTCCGAACTGCGGATGGTGATCTCGTCGAGGGTGGTTTTCCCGGCGAGATACGCCTTCGACAGTGGCGGGCGCTGGTAGGGCACCGTGGGCTCCTCGCCGATGAGGACGATCTCACCGCTCCACCCGTCCTGCCGTAGGCTCGCC
>NZ_JAALEC010000210.1:0-6367 GCF_014145205.1 Dietzia sp. DQ11-44 | reverse complement strand
TCGTCCATGGCGACCGGCTGGATGAGCTCGACGCTCATCTCGGTGTTGTCGCCCGGCATGACCATCTCGGTGCCCTCGGGGAGGGTCACGACGCCGGTCACGTCCGTGGTGCGGAAGTAGAACTGCGGACGGTAGTTGTTGAAGAACGGCGTGTGACGGCCGCCCTCGTCCTTGGACAGGATGTACGCCTGGCCCTCGAAGTTCGTGTGCGGGGTGTACGCGCCCGGCTTGATGACGACCTGGCCGCGCTCGACCTCCTCGCGCTTGAGGCCACGAACGAGCAGACCGACGTTGTCGCCGGCCTCGCCGTAGTCGAGGAGCTTACGGAACATCTCGATGCCCGTGATGGTGGTCTTGGTGGCCTTCTCCTTGATGCCGATGAGCTCGACATCCTCGTTCACGTTGATCTTGCCGCGCTCGATGCGACCGGTGACGACGGTGCCACGACCGGTGATCGTGAAGACGTCCTCGACGGGCATGAGGAAGGGCTTCTCCGTCTCACGCTCGGGGTCCGGGACGGAGTCGTCGCAGGCCTGCATGAGGTCACGGATCGCCTGGACCCACTTCTCGTCACCCTCGAGCGCCTTGAGCGCCGAGATGTGGACGACGGGGGCGTCCTCGTCGAACTCCTGCGACGCGAGGAGCTCACGCACCTCCATCTCGACGAGCTCGAGGATCTCCTCGTCGTCGACCATGTCGCACTTGTTGAGGGCGACGAGGATGTAGGGGACGCCGACCTGACGGGCGAGCAGCACGTGCTCACGCGTCTGCGGCATCGGGCCGTCGGTGGCGGCCACGACCAGGATCGCGCCGTCCATCTGGGCGGCACCCGTGATCATGTTCTTGATGTAGTCGGCGTGACCCGGGGCGTCGACGTGCGCGTAGTGGCGCTTCTCCGTCTGGTACTCGACGTGGGAGATGTTGATCGTGATACCACGAGCCTTCTCCTCCGGCGCCTTGTCGATCTCGTCGAACGCGAACGCGTCGTTGAGATCGGGGAAGGTGTCCGCCAGGACCTTGGTGATGGCCGCGGTGGTGGTGGTCTTGCCATGGTCGACGTGACCGATGGTGCCGATGTTAACGTGCGGTTTGGTCCGCTCGAACTTCGCCTTCGCCACTGTGTGTCCTCCTGGACTGGTCTGTCCCCACCTCGAGGTGGGCACTGCTTTGTGTGGGATCTGATCTTACTCATCGTGCCGTGGGGGGCACGAACCGGCGGCCACCCGGAGGTTCGACCGTGCGCCGCCGGCATCGGCCCCGCCCTACCTCACGGCCGGGCGGGACCAGTACCGGTTACTCGCCGGTCGCCTTGGCGATGATCTCCTTGGACACACTCGCCGGAACCTCGGCGTAGTGGGAGAAGACCATCGAGTAGTTGGCCCGGCCCTGCGTCCGCGACCGGAGGTCGCCGACGTAGCCGAACATCTCGGACAGCGGCACGTTGGCCTTGACGACGCGGGCGCCGGAGCGCTCCTCCATCGCCTGGATCTGGCCGCGGCGGGAGTTGATGTCGCCGATGACGTCGCCCATGTAGTCCTCGGGCGTGATGACCTCGACCGCCATGAGCGGCTCGAGGATCACCGGCTGACACTTGCGCGCGGCCTCCTTGAACGCCATCGAGCCCGCGACCTTGAACGCCATCTCCGAGGAGTCGACCTCGTGGTACGCGCCGTCGACCAGCGTCGCCTTGACGTTGACCATCGGGTACCCGGCCAGGACACCGTACTGCATGGCGTCCTTGATGCCGTGGTCCACGGAGGGGATGTACTCCTTGGGCACCCGGCCACCGGTGACCTTGTCGGCGAACTCGTAGGTCTCGCCCTCCTCGACCTGCTCCTGCGGGAGCGGCTCGAGACGGATCTGGACCTTGGCGAACTGGCCCGAACCACCGGTCTGCTTCTTGTGGGTGTAGTCGTACTTCTCGACCGTGCCCTTGATGGTCTCGCGGTAGGCGACCTGCGGCTTGCCGACGTTGGCCTCGACCTTGAACTCACGCTTCATCCGGTCGACGAGGACGTCGAGGTGGAGCTCGCCCATGCCGCCGATGACCGTCTGACCGGTCTCGTCGTCCAGCCTGACGGAGAACGTCGGGTCCTCGCGCGCCAGCTTCTGGATGGCCGTGCCGAGCTTCTCCTGGTCGGCCTTGGTCTTGGGCTCGATCGAGACGTCGATGACCGGGGCCGGGAACGTCATCGACTCGAGGATGACCTGGTTCTGCAGGTCACACAGGGTGTCACCCGTGGTGGTGTCCTTGAGGCCGATGAACGCGTAGATGTGGCCGGCGACGGCCTCCTCGACGGGCATCTCCTTGTTGGCGTGCATCTGGAAGAGCTTGCCGACGCGCTCCTTCTTGCCCTTGGTGGCGTTCTGCACCTGCGTGCTCGGGTCGATGCGACCCGAGTAGACGCGGACGAAGGTGAGCTCACCGAAGAACGGGTGCACGGCGATCTTGAACGCCAGCGCCGCGAACGGCTCGTCCTTGGAGGGCTGACGGCTGACGACCTTCTCCTCGTCGCCCACGGCGTGACCGTGGATCGAGCCGACGTCGAGCGGGTTCGGCAGGTACGCGATGACGGCGTCGAGCAGGGGCTGGACGCCCTTGTTCTTGTACGCCGAACCACACAGCACCGGGTAGATCTCGGCGTTGACCGTCATCTTGCGGATCGCGGCCTGGATCTCGGCCTTCGTCAGCTCCTCGCCGCCGAAGTACTTCTCCATGAGGGCCTCGTCGCTCTCGGCGACGGCCTCGAGGAGCTTCTCCCGGTACTCGTCGGCCTTGTCCTTGAGATCCTCGGGGATCTCCTGGACCGTGGCCTCGGTGCCGATCGGCGTGACGCCGGGCCAGACGAGGGCCTTCATCTCGACGAGGTCGATGACCCCGTCGAACTCGTCCTCCGCGCCGATGGGCAGCTGCAGGACGAGCGGCTTCGCGCCGAGCCGGTCGATGATGGTCTGCACGGTGTAGTAGAAGTCCGCGCCCATCTTGTCCATCTTGTTGACGAAGCAGATGCGCGGGACGTCGTACTTCTCGGCCTGGCGCCAGACCTGCTCCGACTGGGGCTCCACGCCCTCCTTGCCGTCGAAGACCGCGACGGCGCCGTCGAGGACGCGCAGCGAGCGCTCGACCTCGACCGTGAAGTCGACGTGGCCCGGGGTGTCGATGATGTTGATCTGGTTGTCGGCCCAGAAACAGGTGACGGCGGCCGACGTGATGGTGATGCCGCGCTCCTTCTCCTGTTCCATCCAGTCGGTGGTCGAGGCGCCGTCGTGCGTCTCGCCGATCTTCCGGTTGACACCCGTGTAGAACAGGATGCGCTCGGTGACGGTCGTCTTACCGGCGTCGATGTGCGCCATGATGCCGATGTTGCGGACCTTGTTGAGGTCGGTCAGCACGTCCTGTGCCACGGATGGTCCCCGATCGTGAGTCTTAGGTGGCCCGGGCGGTCGTGTGGACCGTCCGAACCGGGTCTGTTGTCCTGGGCCGTGCCCCGCTTCACTCGCGCGGGAGCCGACCCTCGTTCAATGATGCCACCCTCGGGGCGGCCGGGGGGCCCCGGAGAGGTGACGCCCGGTGGGCGTCCCCCCGCTCCGGGGCCCGGCTGGATCACCAGCGGTAGTGCGCGAACGCCCGGTTGGCCTCGGCCATCTTGTGGGTGTCCTCGCGGCGCTTGACCGCGGCACCCAGACCGTTGGAGGCGTCGAGGATCTCGTTGGCGAGACGCTCGACCATGCTGTTCTCGCGGCGCTGCCGGGAGAAGGTCACCAGCCAGCGCATCGCCAGGGTCGTGGAACGCCCGGGGCGGACCTCGACGGGCACCTGGTAGGTGGCGCCACCGACGCGGCGGGAGCGGACCTCGAGGGCGGGCTTGACGTTGTCGAGCGCCTTCTTGAGGGTGAGGACCGGATCGGTACCGGTCTTCTCGCGGCAGATCTCCAGCGCGGAGTAGACGATGCGCTCGGCGGTCGTCTTCTTGCCGTCGAGGAGGATCTTGTTGACGAGCTGCGTGACCAGCGGCGAGCCGTAGACCGGATCGTTGATGAGCTGGCGCTTCGGGGCGGGACCCTTGCGAGGCATTACTTCTCCTTCTTGGCGCCGTAGCGGGAGCGGGCCTGCTTGCGGTCCTTCACGCCCTGCGTGTCGAGGGAGCCGCGGATGATCTTGTAACGGACACCCGGGAGGTCCTTCACACGACCACCACGGACGAGCACCATGGAGTGCTCCTGGAGGTTGTGGCCCTCACCGGGGATGTAGGCGGAGACCTCGATACCGCTGGTGAGGCGCACGCGGGCGACCTTACGCAGCGCGGAGTTCGGCTTCTTGGGGGTGGTGGTGTACACACGGGTGCACACGCCACGACGCTGCGGCGAGCCCTTGAGGGCAGCCGTCGCCGTCGAGGACTTCTTGTCCTGGCGGCCCTTGCGGACCAGCTGGTTGATGGTTGGCATGAACCGACTTTCTCTAGCTGGCGGCCTCCTCGGGGGCGACCACCGGTCACTGGGACGTTGCTCGTATCCGGACTCTCGCGCTCCCCGACGGGCGCACGGGCGACCACGTCAGCCGCTCTCGCTGGCCTACTGGGCACGATCCTCCAGCTCGCGTACTGCGAGCACGATGGTCAAGCCTAACCGCCCTCGTGAGGATCGGTCAAAACGCGGCCGGGGCGACGCCTCGGGCCGACGCCTGCGGGACCTGCGCGAGCACCAGGTCGAGGGTCTCGGCCCAGTATCGGATCACCTTCTCACGACGGGCCGAGTCGTCGGAGAGCACGTCCGCGAGCCCGAGCCCGCGGGCCAGGTCGAGGGTGGCCTGCAGGGGCCTGCGCACCCGCACGTCGCCGGGGTCGTGACCGAGGGCGGCGGCGGCGATCACCAGGACCTCCCGGGACATGTGGTTCTCGAGCGGCAGCACGCGGTCGCGCAACGCCGGATCGCTGGCCGCCGCGGTCCAGACGTGCAGCGCCGCCTTGAAGAGGTCGGAGGTGTAGTGCTGGACGATGAGTCGGACCACGGCGACCGTCCGCTCCGGGCCCGGGTCGGGCAGATCGAGTCCCACGTTCCGGACGTCCTCGAGCCGCTGTTCGATCATGTGCCCGAGGGCGGCGGTGATGAGGTCCTCACGGGTCGGGAAGTGGTGTTGCGCGGCGCCCCGTGAGACGCCGGCGGCGGCGGCCACCGCGCCCACGGTGGTCGCCGCCCAGCCCTGCGTGGCGAGGAGGTCGATCGAGGCACCCAGGAGGCGTTCCCGCGTGAGGCGACTACGGTCCTGCTTGGGGGCCCGCTGCTCGGGTGCCGTCATTGCTCCTCCTGTTACCAGTCCTGCTCGTCGTAGATGATCACACCGCGGATGTTCTTGCCGTCGCGCATGTCCTGGTACCCCTGGTTGATCTCGTCGAGCCGGTACGTCCTGGTGACCAACTCGTCGAGCTTGAGGTTCCCGGCCCGGTACTGGTGCAGCAGGTGCGGGATCTGCTTGCGCGGGCCGGTGCCACCGAAGATCGCCCCCTGCAGGGTCTTCTGCTGCATGGCCAGGTCGAGGATGGAGATCTGCGCGTCGACGGCCATCATGTCCCCCAGCCCCACGACCACGCAGCGGCGCCCCTTGCCGGTGAGCATCAGCCCGGGCAGCAGGTCCTTCCCGTCCACCACTCCCATGGTGAGCAGGACCAGGTCCGCCATGCGCCCCCAGCTGAGCTCCCCCACCAGCGCCATGGCGTCGTCCATCGAGGCACACGTGTGTGTCGCCCCGAACTCCATCGCCTTCTCCCGCTTGAACTCCACCGGGTCCACGGCCACGATGACGCGCGCCCCCGCCGCGGCGGCGCCCTGGACGGAGTTGATCCCGATCCCGCCCACGCCGACCACCACCACGACGTCGCCCTCCTTGGCCTGGCCGATCTCGGTGGCCGAGCCCCACCCCGTGCAGACACCGCATCCGAGCAGGGCGGCCTTGTCCAGGGGGATGTCCTTCTCGATCTTGACGACCGAGGACTGGTGGACGGTGACGTGCGGCGCGAAGGTGCCCAGGACGCACATGGTCGCCACGGGTTCGCCGTCGGCGGTGTGCACCCGGTAGCCGTCGTCGCTGATGGCCCGGCCGCTCAGCAGCCCGGCGCCGTTGTCACAGAGGTTCTGCAGCCCCTCGGAACAGGGCGGGCAGGTGCCGCAGGCGGGGATGAACGCCAGGACGACGTGATCCCCCACCTCGAGCCCGGTGACACCCTCTCCCACCTTGGTCACCACGCCCGCGCCCTCGTGGCCACCCATGATCGGATAGGTCTCGAACTGCAGGTCCCCCGTGAGCAGGTGCTCGTCCGAGTGGCACAGCCCCGAGGCGGCGAGTTTGACCTGCACCTCCCCCGCCTTGGGG
>NZ_JAALEC010000209.1:0-562 GCF_014145205.1 Dietzia sp. DQ11-44 | reverse complement strand
CGATGTCGACGTCGACGATCTCCCAGGCGTCCTGCTTGGGTTCACGGATGATGGCTGCTCTGGTGCGCATGGCATTACCTCTCGGGTTGGACGTGGGCGATGTGGTGACGGTCACACATCAACGACATCGCATACGCTACGCGTCCGGCGTCGCCCAGGAGGGCGGTCGGCGCTCAAGAAATGCGGTCATCCCCTCGGCGACCTCGGCGGTGGTGAACAGGCGGGCGGTCACCCCGGCCAGGTCCTCTCCACGGGCGTCGAGATCGGCCAGCATCGGCGCCGCCAGCAGCGCCTTGTTCTCCGCCAGTCCCTGCGGTGAACAGGGCCGGAACGCGGCGACGAGCTCGTCGACGGCCGCGTCGACGTCGTCGACCGCCTCCGAGAGCAGGCCGATCCGACTCGCGTGCGCCGAGTCGAACTTCTCACCGGTCAGCAGGGCGCGTGCGAGGTCCCGTGAGTTGATCCGCGCCGCCAGCGGCACCGAGATCATGGCCGCCGCCAGACCGAGGCGGACCTCGGTGAGCGCAAACGTCGACGTCGGCCCGGCGAGGGCGAGGTCGCA
>NZ_JAALEC010000208.1:0-897 GCF_014145205.1 Dietzia sp. DQ11-44 | reverse complement strand
TTGCGCGGGCCGGTGCCACCGAAGATGGCGCCCTGCAGTGTCTTCTGCTGCATCGCCAGGTCCATGATTGACACCTGGGCGTCGACGGCCATCATGTCCCCCAGGCCCACCACGACACACCGGCGGCCCTTGCCCGTGAGGAGCAGACCGGGGAGCAGGTCTTTGCCCTCGACCACGCCCATCGTGAGGATGACCAGATCGGCCATCCGACCCCAGCTGATCTCTCCGACCAGTGCCATCGCCTCGTCCATGGAGCTGCAGGTGTGGGTGGCCCCGAACTCCTTGGCCTTCTCGCGCTTGAACTCGACCGGGTCGACGGCGACGATAGCGCGCGCACCCGCCGCCGCTGCACCCTGGACCGAGTTGATGCCGATCCCACCGACTCCCACGACCACCACGATGTCGCCCTCCTTGGCGCCGCCGATCTCCGTGGCCGAGCCCCAACCGGTGCACACCCCGCAGCCGAGAAGTGCGGCTTTGTCCAGCGGGATGTCCTTCTCGATCTTGATGACGGACGACTGGTGCACGGTGACGTGCGGGGCGAACGTCCCCAGGAGGCACATGGTGGCCACGTCCTCACCGTCGGCGGTGTGCACCCTGAAGCCGCCGTCGCTGATCGCACGCCCGGTGAGCAGTCCCGCGCCGTTGTCGCAGAGGTTCTGCAGGCCCTCTGAACACGGCGGGCAGGTACCGCAGGCGGGGATGAACGCCAGGACGACGTGGTCTCCCTCCTCTAGGCCGATCACACCCTCGCCGACCTTGGTGACGACCCCGGCACCCTCGTGACCGCCCATGATCGGGTAGGACTCGAACTGCAGGTCGCCGGTGAGCAGGTGCTCGTCCGAATGGCAGAGGCCCGATGCGGCCAACTTGACCTGGACCTCTCCCGCCTTGGGA
>NZ_JAALEC010000207.1:0-3341 GCF_014145205.1 Dietzia sp. DQ11-44 | reverse complement strand
CGATGTCGACGTCGACGATCTCCCAGCCGTCCTGCTTGGGCTCACGGATGATGGCGGCCTTGGTACGCATGGCTTTACCTCTCGTTGCGGGTTTCTGTGATGTGTGTCGAGTCATATATCTGTGACAATCGCATACGCTACGCGTCGGGCGTCGCCCAGGAGGGCAATCGGCGTTCGAGAAATGCGCTCATCCCCTCGGCCACCTCGGGCGTCGTGAACAGCCGCGCGGTGACCCCGGCGAGGTCGTCTCCACGGGCGTCGAGCTCGGCAATCATCGGCGCGGCCAGCAGCGCCTTGTTCTCCGCCAGTCCCTGCGGCGAGCAGGGCCGGAAGGAGTCGACGAGCTCGTCGACGGCGGCGTCGAGGTCCTCCACCGCGTCCGAGAGCAGGCCGATCCGCCGGGCGTGCGCGGAGTCGAACTTCTCGCCGGTCAGCAGCACGCATGCGAGATCCCGTGAGTTCACGCGTGCCGCCAACGGTACGGAGATCATGACGGCCGCCAGGCCGAGGCGGACCTCGGTGAGCGCGAAGGTGGACGACGGTCCGGCGACGGCGAGGTCGCAGGCCGCCACCAGACCCATCCCACCGGCGCGGACGTGACCGTCGACGGCCGCGATCACCGGCTTGGGATGCGCGATGATCGCCCGGAGCAGGCCCAGGAACATCCGGGCCAGCGTCCACTACGGCACCGCCACCGACGTCCAGGCACGACGCCAAGCCGTCCTCGACGCCGCCTACCACGCCCACCCGCAACGGTTCAGCCGACGACCGCAACCGCCGAAACTTCCAGAGAAGGCCACCATCAACGACCCCGCCAGACGAGCCAAAACTGGTTACGTTCCAACACCCTGAAATGTCTCATTTGATTTGACTTACTCAGTAGCGTCCGACTAACTTGTGGGCACCGTCAGGTTTGGACAAACTACGTGATCTGACTCACTCGCAGAGATGACAGCATCCCGGAAGGAATGTCCATGGACGAGGGAATCGGCAGCTGGGTCACGACGAGGGCATTCCTCTCCGGGGACCGGATCGCTCTCGTCGACGGTGAGCGGCGTCTGACCTACTCCGCCCTAGACAGCAGCACCAATCGACTGGCCCGGGCACTGAGCGCCCTCGGCGTCCGACGGGGCGATCGGGTGGCAGGGCTCCTGCTCAACAGCACCGCGTTCATAGAGACGATGCTGGCCACGGCCAAGCTGGGCGCGGTGTTCGTGCCCATGAACGTGCGTCTTGCGCCGGCCGAGATCACCTATCTCTTGGCGGACTCGGGCGCAGACGTGTTCGTGTATTCGGCGCCCCTGGCTCCGGGGGCACGCGCGGCTGTGGCCGGCGAGGGAGTACGCGTCCGATCCCGCCTGGTCGTCGGCGGCGAACCCGAGGACGGCGAGCTGCGCTATGAGCACGTGTTGGCCAACGGTGAGGCCCGTCCAGTCAGCGCCGACGTCGATCGGAGCAACGTGTCGTGCTTGATGTACACGTCCGGAACCACAGGGCGACCCAAGGGCGCGATGCTGACCCACGACAATCACCTGTGGAACGTCGTGAACAGCTTGTCCTTCGGGCGCGGCTTGCGTGAGACCGACGTCACGGTGACCGTGGCGCCGATGTTCCACATCGGGGGCCTCGGGATCCACACCCTGCCGCTGCTGTACGTCGGCGGGACCAACGTACTGCTTCCCTCGTTCGACCCGGCGCAGACCCTGAAGGCGATGTCCCGAGAGAGGGCCACCGTGCAGTTCATGGTCCCGGCCATGTGGGCAGCGCTCATGTCGGAGCCTGGCTTCGACGACTTCGACCTGTCCTCGCTGGAGCTCGCCGTCTCCGGTGGAGCGCCCTGCCCTCTGCCGGTCATTGATTTCTATCAGGGTAAGGGGCTGCCCTTCCAGGAGGGTTTCGGAATGACCGAGACCGCTCCGATCGTGTCCGTCTTGGACGCCGATCACGTCAAGGAGAAGGCCGGATCCATCGGCCGCGCGGTGTTCCACGTTGAGGCGCGCATCGTTGATGACGCCGACAAGGACGCGCGCACCAACGAGGTCGGAGAGCTCGTCCTCCGGGGACCCAATGTGTTCGCGGGCTACTGGGGTCTCCCGGAAGCCACGGCCGAGGCCTTCCGCGGCGGCTGGTTCCACACCGGTGACCTGGGCCGCATAGACGCCGAGGGGTTCATCACGCTCGTCGACCGCAAAAAGGACATGATCATCACTGGCGGCGAGAACGTCTACCCGATCGAGGTCGAGCAAGTGCTCTACCGGCACCCGGCCGTTCGTGAAGTGGCCGTCGTCGGCGTCCCCGACGTCCGCTGGGGCGAGACCCCGGTGGCCACCGTGGCGCTCCAGGACGGCGCCGAGCCGACCGGCGAGGAACTCATCGCATACACCCGGGAGCGGCTTGCCCACTTCAAGTGCCCCACCAGGATCGAGTTCGTAGCCGAGCTGCCCCGCACAGCGACCGGCAAGGTGCTCAAGACGGTGCTACGGCAGCAGCACGGCGGCAACGAACACGCCGTGCGCCGCTGAAGCCCAGTTCAGACTGCTCCCGACGCCCGGCGCAGGTCACTATTCGAGTGAGAGGAATCGGACGGCGACCTCGGAGATCTTCCGCGCTGTCGCGGTTCGGTCCCACTTGGGGAGCGCAAGATGACTGACCGTCAGGCGCACCAGGGTGTCGGCCGCGTCGATGACATCGCCCGGGGGGAGACCCGGATAACTCTCCGCGACCCATCCGGCCAGGGTGTCGGAGGCGAGGTCGAGAAGCGGTGCGGATGTCGTGAGCAGCGGGAGCATCCCCGTGGACGCCTGACTTCCCGCATCAAGGTCGCGGTTGGAGATGAGCACCGCCTTGAGCAGGGGGCTGCGCCCGGCCTCGTTCAAGGTGTAGTCGACGGCGGCTGCGATGCCTCGCTTCGCATCGCCGATGTGCGCCTCCAGCGCGCCCCGGATGCCCTCGAGAAAGCGCGAGGCCTCCCGGAGTACGACTGCTTCTCCGAGGCCGGCCTTGTCACCGAACTCCTTGTACAGAGCCGCCCGCGACACCCCGGCACGATCAGCCACCTGCCCCATGCGCACCCGGTCCCAGCCGCGGTCGACAGTCAGGTCGTGGGCAGCCTCGAGGACAGCCAGGCGCATGTGCTCCTTGAATCGTTCGCGCATTGACGGTGCCCGCATGACAGAAAGGTTAGCGATTCCTGTCTCGCGATCGACTCGCGTCACTGACTTGGACACGGCCACACGCTACCTAGCGTGCTCGTCGGCCAGTTGGTCGACCATCGCTGCGAGGGTGTCCTGAAGTCTTTGCACACCCGCAGCGGCTGCCGTCGCCGTCGGCAATTCTCGGAG
>NZ_JAALEC010000206.1:0-640 GCF_014145205.1 Dietzia sp. DQ11-44 | reverse complement strand
GCGAGGGTGTCCTGAAGTCTTTGCACGCCCACAGCGGCTGCCGTCGCCGACGGCAGTCCTCGGAAGTCCTCGAGCGGGACCGGGTCCCCGACCAGCAGGGTGACCCGACGACGGCGGCCCAGCACCACCCTTCCTTCGTAGGCTGGCGCGATGGCCTGCACACCCCATTGGGCGACGGGGATCAATGGGACTGACGTCTCGAGCGCGATGCGAACAGCACCCGACCTGAGCGACATCAGACGCACATCCGGTCGGTTCGTGATCGATCCTTCCGGATAGACGACGACAAGGGCGCCGCGATCCACTGCTTCGATCGCGGCGCGGATCCCGGCTCGCCCGTCGGAGCGGTCGACCTGGACGTGGCCGGCCGACCGAAACCACCAGCCCACTGCTCTGCTCTGAAACAGGCTTGATTTTGCCATGAACCAGGGGGTCCGGCCCTGGGCGAGGACCATCTCCGCGAGGAAGAGCGGGTCGGCTTGGGAGACATGGTTGGCCGCCAGTACTGCGCCCCCCGACCCGGGAAGGCGCTCTGTACCGCGCCAGTCCGCTCTCCTGACGAGCAGCAGAAGGGGTTTGCAGACGACCAACGCGAGCCACCATGCAGGGCCGCGGGCGTCCGCGGGTGCGCGTCGCACGC
>NZ_JAALEC010000205.1:0-638 GCF_014145205.1 Dietzia sp. DQ11-44 | reverse complement strand
GGCTTGGGAGACATGGTTGGCCGCCAATATTGCACCCCCCGACCGGGGAAGGCGCTCCGTGCCGCGCCAGTCCGCTCTCCTGACGAGCAGCAGAAGGGGTTTGCAGACGACCAACGCGAACCACCATGCAGGGCCGCGAGCGTCCGTGGGTGCGCGTCGCACGTCTGCGGACTGATGCGAGTCACGGGCGCCCGGAACGAAAGGCAGAAGTCTCATCGCGGGCCCTGCCGTCGACCTCCAAACCATCCTTGTTCACCTCGGGGGTCAGACGTTCGGTGGTGACCACGACCAGTGGTCGGTCTGCTTGCTCACACCGCCACCTCCGGTGTCAGGGCAGTCGTGTCGACGGCGACTTGGCCGAGAATGCCGTTGGTGGTCATGGAGTCCCCGGGGCGGTTAACGCTGTCAGCGGCGACCGGCTCGCCCTGCCTGAGGTAGTAGCAGGTGCGGTTTCGGTCAGAGGTGGGGTCACCGCTCAGGACGATGTCGTCATAACCGTTGTTGAGTCCCGCGATCCGCAGCTTGTGGTCGTACTGGTCCGACCGGGACCATGGGAGCGCCGACACCTTCTTGTCCCTTCCGCAGATCGTCCTTGTTCCTTCCACAGGTCTTCGAGAAGGAGGTCGCTGGTAGGGCAA
>NZ_JAALEC010000020.1:0-2725 GCF_014145205.1 Dietzia sp. DQ11-44 | reverse complement strand
TCTCCCCGTGCTCAGGGCCTGGGTCGGCGGCGCCGGGCGTGAGGATCTCGCCGCATGGCGGAGCCTGGCCCGGTCGCGGTACGCGGACGCCTCGACGATCGCGGCGGCCGAGGCGCGGTGTCGTGTCCTCGATCAGCGCTTCGGGGCGTGAGGGGCGCGGAGGCGGCGGTCGGCACCGAACCGGGCTCGACCCGTCCACTCGGGTAGGTGCATCGGTGCCATCCGGACCGTCCCCGGTGCGCCGGGTGGGCAGAACCCCGCGGTAGCTGTTCCGGACGGGGCGCCCGCCGGACAAGAGTGATCGGTGTCACAATCACCGCCCCGCCGATGGTGGGGGTCGCTCGAGCAGGAGGCGCACGATGGCGATCGAACTGAATCAGATCTGGGACATGCCGATCAAGGAGTTCCACCCTCTCCCCAAGGCACTGTTGGGGGTGGGTGCACACGACATCCTCGGCGTGGAGGCCAAGAAGCTGGGGATGACCCGGGTCCTCATCATGACCACCGGACTGCGCGGCTCGGGCATCATCGAGGAGCTCAAGGGCAAGATCGAGTACCAGGGCCTCGACGTCGTCGTCTTCGACAAGGTCGAGTCCAACCCCAAGGACTACAACGTCATGGACGCCGCCGCGCTCTACAACTCGGAGAAGTGCGACGGCATCATCTCGGTGGGCGGCGGCTCCAGTCATGACGCCGCCAAGGGCGCCCGCGTGGTGATCGCCCACGACGGCCGCGACATCAACGAGTTCCAGGGCTTCTCCAAGTCCACCAACTTCGAGAACCCGCCGCACATCGCGGTGTCCACCACGGCGGGCACCGGCGCGGAGACCTCGTGGGCGTACGTGATCACGGACACCTCGGACATGGACCACCCGCACAAGTGGGTCGCGTTCGACGACGCCAGCCTGGTCTCGCTGGCGATGGACGACCCGCTCCTCTACTACTCCTGCCCGCAGCACTTCACCGCGTACTGCGGTTTCGACGTCCTCGCGCACTGCTCGGAGCCGTACGTGTCCCGGCTCGACTTCGCCCCGTCGCTGGGCAACGCGTTGTACGCGACCAAGCTCGTGGCGGACAACCTCACGACGGCCGTGTACGACCCCCGCAACCTCGAGGCCCGGACCGGCATGATGAACGCGCAGTACATCGCGACGCAGGCGTTCAACTCGGGCGGCCTGGGCATGATCCACTCGATGTCCCACGCGATCAGCGCGTACTACGACACGCACCACGGTCTGAACAACGCCATCGCGCTGCCCCGGGTGTGGGAGTACAACCTGCCGTCGCGCTACCAGCGCTACGCCGAACTCGCGCCGCAGATGGGCGTGGACACCCGCAACATGACGACCGTCCAGGCCGCCGACGCGGCGGTGGAGGCCGCCATCCGGTTGTCGAAGGACGTCGGCATCCCGGACAACTTCAGCCAGATCACGCCCGGGCTGTACGAGAAGAACCAGATGGACACGGGCAAGTACAAGGGCAAGGGCGACAGGATCGACACCTCGGCGGAGAACATCCGCCGGATCGCCGAGCACATGATGGGGGACGCGTGCACCCCGGGCAACCCGCGTGAGTCCACGGTCGAGTCGCTGATCCCGATGGTCGAGCACGCCATGACCGGGTCGTACTGACCGGTCGGCGCGGCACCCCACCAGGACGTCCCCGGGGGCGGGCGAGCGGATCCGTCCCGCCCGTCCCCGGGGGACACCACCATCTCCCGAGAACGGAAAGGGCCCGACCATGGATGTCATCGAGGATCACCCCGACGACCTGAGTTCCGACGAGGTGGGTCCCGCGGACGCGGTGATCGACGTCGACGTCCTGGCGGAGGCCCTCCGCGGGACGGGGTACATCGTCGACCGTGAGCTGGCGACGGTCGTGCACCTGGCGACGGTCCTCGACAGGCCGCTGCTGCTGGAGGGGCCGGCCGGTGTGGGCAAGACCGAGCTGGCCAAGTCGCTGGCCTCCGCGTTCGGCCGTCGGTTGGTCCGGCTGCAGTGCTACGAGGGGCTCGACGACGCCCGGGCGCTGTACGAGTGGGACTACGCCAAGCAGCTGCTCCACGTCCAGATGCTCCGGGACCGGATCACGGCGGAACTGGCGGGGCACGAGGATCTCGCCGCGGCCTCGGCCGCGCTGGCGGAGATGGAGGTGGGGATCCACGGCGAGGACTTCCTGGTGACCAGGCCGTTGCTCGAGGCGATCACGTCCGAGGACCCGGTGGTCCTGCTCATCGACGAGATCGACCGCACGGAGGAGTCGCTCGAGGCGATGCTGCTCGAGGTGCTCGCGGAGAAGCAGGTGACGATCCCGGAGCTCGGCACCTACCGCGCACGCACGACGCCCTGGGTGGTGCTCACCTCGAACGACACCCGGGAGCTGTCCAGTGCCCTCAAGCGCCGGTGCCTGCACTTCCACGTGGACTTCCCGGACGCCGCGCGGGAGACGGAGATCGTCCGGTCCCGCGCTCCGGAGGTGCCGGAGTCGGTGGCGGCCGACGTGGTGGACAAGGCACGCCGCCTGCGCGAGCTGCCCCTGCGCAAGGCCCCGTCGATCTCCGAGGTGGTGGACGCGGCGCGCGCCGCGTCGGTGTGGGGTGGAGACGGCCCGGAGCTCGGCTGGGTCCTGTCCGCCGCTCTCCTGAAGTACCGGTCCGACGACGATGTCGCCCGTGGCGTTCTCGGCGCTGGGGCGGCCCCGGGCGAGGAGCCGGCGGGTGGCGGTC
>NZ_JAALEC010000204.1:0-395 GCF_014145205.1 Dietzia sp. DQ11-44 | reverse complement strand
GCCCTGCCGTCGACCTCCAAACCATCGTTGTTCACCTCGGGGGGCAGGCGTTTGATGATGACCACGAGCAGTGGTCAGTCTGCTTGGTCACACCGCCACCTCCGGCGGCAGGGGGGGTCGTGTCGACGGCGGCCCCTTGGCCGAGCATGCGGTTGGTGGTCATGAAGTCCCTTGGGCGGTTGACGCAGCCAGCGGCGACCAGCTCGCCCTGCCTGAGGTAGTAGCGGGTGCGGTTTCGGTCACTAGTGGGCCAGGTCTTCGAGAAGGAGGTCGCTTGTAGGGCAGCATCGGCTCGTCACCGGCCCACGATGTCACCGGACCAACCCTCCCGGCGGAGGCGGGTGGCCGACTGCGCGCCGGCATGGCTGGCGCCGACCACCACCGCGCGCCCCGAA
>NZ_JAALEC010000203.1:0-217 GCF_014145205.1 Dietzia sp. DQ11-44 | reverse complement strand
CTCATCCGGTTCCCTTGGGGGTGAGCTCGACCATCAGCTTGCTGATGCCGCGAACGAAGTTGGACTGCACGTACTCCGGCTCACCGACGACATCGATCCTCTCGAAGCGTGGGAGCAGCTCTTCCCAGAGGATCCGCAGCTGCATTTCGGCCAGTCGGTTGCCCATGCACCGGTGTACGCCGAACCCGAAGGAGATGTGGTTGCGGACGTTGGCCCG
>NZ_JAALEC010000202.1:0-5896 GCF_014145205.1 Dietzia sp. DQ11-44 | reverse complement strand
CTCCTCCCAGAGGATCCGCAACTGCAGCTCGGCCAATCGGTTGCCCATGCACCGATGGACGCCGAACCCGAAAGCGATGTGGTTGCGGGCGTTGGGCCGGTCGATGATCAACTCGTCCGGCCGCTCGAACACGGACTCGTCCCGGTTACCTGACGCATACCACATGACCACCTTGTCACCCTTGCGGATGAACTGGCCGTTGAGCACGGTGTCGGTCTTGGCGATCCGGCGCATGTAGGCAAGAGGGGTCTGCCAGCGGATGATCTCCGAGACCATGTTGGGGATCAGGTCCGGATTGGCCTTGAGCTTCTCGAACTGGTCGGGGAACTGGTTGAGCGCGAGAACCCCACCACTCATCGAGTTGCGGGTGGTGTCGTTTCCCCCGACGATCAACAGGATCAGGTTGCCGGCGAACTCCATTGGCCGCTTGATCAGGTCCTTGGTGGCCTCGTTGCTCTGCAGCATCGTGATCAGGTCGAACCCGGGCTCCTCTCCCTCCGCCAGGCGGGCGGCCTTGTCATGCCACAGTGCGCTGAGTCCACGCGCCAGGTCGACCATGCCGCGGAACAGTTCGTCGTTGTCGGAGGGGCCTCCATTGGCCTGCTCCATGGAGGTGGCCAGGTCCGACCACTCGACAAGCTTGTGGCGCTGCTCGTAGGGGAAGTCCAGCAAGGTCGCCAGCATGCGCGCGGTGAGCTCGATCGACACCGTCCTCACCCAGTCGAAAGGCTCGTTGACGGGCAGGTTGTCCAGGACGTCCCTGACGCGCTCCCGGATGAGGCCCTCCATCTCGCGCAGGTTCTTCGGAGCCACCACGCCTTGGACGGCGCGCCGTTGAACGTCGTGCCTGGGCGGATCCATGGCGATGAACATGGCGATGTCCATGAACCGCGGCGGCGCCCCGATGACGATCAGGGGCTCGGCGGAGAAGGCCTCGTGGTTCTTGTCCACAGCGATGATGTCGGCGTGCCGCGTCACCGACCAGAACGGCCCGAACGGACTGTTGGGCTGGTAGTGCACCGGGGCCTCGTTGCGCAGGCGCTCGAAGTAGGGGGCCCACTGCCCCTGTCGGTACAGGAAAGGGTTGCTGAGGTCGATGTCTTCGAGCGCGAGTTCTTCGACCGGCGGGATCGGGCTTTCGACGAACATCTTCTGCCCGTTCGTGCCCGTCAACCAACGTCGGCTCTTGTCGTAGAGGTGCGCGGCCTGGACCTGGCGATCCAGGGGTATGGCGGCATCGACCTTCGTCTTCACTGCGTCAGGGATCTTCATCTCGTCAACACCTCCTGTTACATCTGGAATTCAGGCAACTGCACGGTCAAGCCGTCCCATGACCGGGAGACCTGGACTTGGCACGACAGCCGCGACGTCGGCTCTCGCTCGGGGTTCATCGACAGCATCTCCTCCTCCTCCGGGCCGGAGGGGCCGACCTTGGCGGCCCAGGCGGAATCGACGATCACGTGGCAGGTGCCGCACGCGGCCTCTCCGCCGCAGTCACCATCGATGCCCGGAATGGCGTTGTTCGTGGCGACCTGCATCAGCGAGCAGCCCTCCTCGATGGGCGCCTCGTGCTTCTCCCCGTCGTATGACACGAAGGTAACGACTGTCATCTACAACTCCCTCACTATTGACTACGTCATCGACATTTTCTCCAGTATTGTCGTTGATATCGGCGATGACCATGTTGAATCGTGTCATCCTGCTGTGAGATCGGGTCACGTGAGGAGCGCTGTGCAGAGAAGCGAGCCGGGCGTCCCAGCGCTTGCCTTCGCGCAGCTGCTGGCCAGTCCGGCGATCGATCCGGACAGTGCCGAGCAGTTCCGTGCCATCATGGCGCGCGAGGGAACCGGGGAACTGTCTCTGATCCGGACCCAGGAGCAGGCACCGCTGCGGTGGTTTCGCGAGGTCTACCCGGACCTCGATGCCGAGCAGGCAACGAAGCTGGGGATCGCCTGCGCGGAACAGGCCCAGCTCACGTCCTTCGGGCCGTTGAGCGTGCCGCTGGTCAGCGCAGGAACCGTCGCCCAGGTCGTTCAGCTGTTGACCTATCTTCCCGTGATCACCGAGGCCGTCACCACCCAGTCCGATCCCCAGCGCGACGACCTGACGATCCGGCTCACCGGGAACGCGGCAGACCCCGACCTGGACTGTCTCGCCGTCACCTACTGCGGACTCGCCCTCATGCGGTTGGTCGACCGACTGGTCGACGACGCGTCGGAGGTGACCATGCATAGTCGCTGGCCGGAGCCAAGCAGCGGGGCTCGAGAAGCCTGGCCAGGGGCGCGGCTCATCTTCAACGCCCCCCTGTCCTATGTGCACATCCCTGAACGGACGCTACACGCGGCCTGCCGCTTCCCCGACCCAGTCGCCTACGACGTCGCCGTCACCAGCCTCCAGCAGGCGCTCGAACGTCAGGGCGGCAGCCGGGACTTCACCCGCAGGGTGCGGGCACTGCTGGACGACGGGCCAGGGGTGAGGACCATCCAATCGGTCGCGAATGAGTTCTCGATCTCCTCGAGTACCCTGAAACGCCGCCTCGCCGCGGAGGGAACCAGCTTCCGCGAACTCCTCCAGGAGTCACTGCTCGACCGCGCCCGGATACGGCTGCTCGACCGCTCCACGTCTGTCAGTGAGGTCGCCGCCGAACTGGGCTACAGCGACCTCACGAACTTCTCGCATGCCTTCAAAGGATGGACCGGCAGCTCACCGAGCCACTTCCGACGCGCCCACCAGCACCCTTGAGTACCACTTCCGCAGCCCCTAAGAAGGACCGCGCCCGGCGGGAGTGGCTCACCAGGTGCTCCCTTATGAGTCCACGGATCCTTCCGGAGTGGTCTCTCCGGTGGTAGCTGGAGGAGTGAAGGCATCGTCAGGCCCCGCAGCGGCGGTGACCATAGGTCCGTAGGCCTGGTGGAGGGCAGACAGAATGCGGCCCAGGGGGAGGTCGTCGAAGCTACCGTGGTCTCGTACGTACTCCATGTGCCGAGTCCCGTCGGAGGTGAAGGCGTGCATGAGCGCGTCACCCTGTCCGTCGAAGTCGACCGGGGGCACGCCGAATCGTTCGCATAACTCGACATTGAAGGCAGGTGTGGCCTTCAGCCATCGTCCGTCGATGTAGACGCTGCAATAGCCGTGATAGACGAACAGATCCGTTCCACCCATGACGGCTCGTAAGGTGTCGGTCTGCAGATGGTTCCGTACATCGGCGAAGCCGAGTCGGGTAGGGATGCCCGCGGCCCGCAGAACCGCGGCCAGTAGCACCGCCTTGGGCACGCAGTAGGCGCGGCCGGCCTGGAGGACGTGGCTCGCCCGGTAATGCTCAGGATCCTCGGAGACCGAGTAGGGGTCGTACCAGATTTGGTCACGCACTGCAGCAAAGAGCAGGGACGCTCTCTCTCGGGGGCTCGACGCGCCGGCGATCACGTGCTGGGTGAAGTCGCGTACCGAAGCGTGGTCGTGATCGAGGAAGAAGGTCGCCTCAAGGTGCGATCCCGGCGCCGGCGTCATCGCCGCACCGCGGTGTTGACCAGACCGTCAGTCTTGAGCGCTACGGCCGTGCGCGGCCAGCCGGCCGGCTGCTCGCCGGGCACTGCCGAGATGCAGACGTCGGGCATCCGCCGCACCAGGTCACCGACCTCTTCCAGCCACCGGTCGCACACGGGGCGTCGCCGTTCCAACGCGGGACCGCTTCGACGGGCTCGGGGTGCGCCCATTCCGGGCGAGAGGTCCCTCATCGCGCGCTCAACAGAAGGTCGTTGTCCACAGCAACCCCTACGCTCTGGGCGAGATCACGCATGATCAGCCAAACTTGATGGGCGATCCGGGTGGTCACCTCTTCCTTCGACTCATCGTGGTGGTCCAGCCACCAGATGATCCCCGCGTCGACCATGCCCATCAACCCCGCCATCACGCCGTCCGGGGGATCGACCTGTACCTCGGATGTGCGCATGTATGCCGAGGCTGCGGACACCACCTCCCCGAGGAACCGTGTGCGCCCCAACCTGGCCCGGTGCGTCTCCTTGTTCTGCTGGCGCGCCGCCATGAAGCGATACAGGTTGGGATGACCGGCAGCCCATCCGATGGCAGCGCCTATCACGCCTTCGATGATGGTGGGAGCTGTACCGCTCACGCGCATGGCGGGACGAACGGTGTCGATGAGCTGATCAGCCGCGAATCGGAGCACTTCTCGTTCGAGGTCTTCCTTGCTGTCGAAGTGCCGGTAGACGTGAGGCCGCGCAACGCCTGCCCGTTCCGCGATCTGGGCAGTACCGACGCCGGGACCGTACTCCTCGATCGCACGAGCCGCGGCCACCACTATCTGCTCTCGTCGTGCCGACCGGTGCGATTCGTGCGCCGTCGATCGGCGCACCACGGCCGTGTCCACCCACCTCGCAAGATCCACCAGCACATTCTAACCCGAAAGGGACTGGCGCGGTACAGGGTGTACCCGTAGCCTTCGGGTACACCCTGTACCCGGCACATAATCTTTGGAGGACCCATGCCCAGCCGCCGTTCACCCTGGATGAACCAGGACCTCGACGACTTCCGTCAACTCGCCCGGACGTTCTGCGAGAGGGAGATCAAGCCCAACATCGAGCGGTTCATCGAACAGAAGCGCGTCGACCGCGAACTATGGACCCGCGCCGGCGAGCTCGGCCTGTTGTGCGCCTCCGTTCCCGAGGAGTACGGCGGGGGCGGCGGCAACTTCTTCCACGAGGCGATCCTTATCGAGGAGCAGGCCCGCATCGGTGACAGCAGCTGGGGGGCTGCACTCCACAGCGGCATCGTGGCGCACTACCTGCTGCACTACGGCACCGAGGAGCAGAAGCGCGAATGGCTGCCCAAGATGGCCTCCGGCGAGGTCGTGACCGCCATTGCGATGACCGAGCCGGGGACCGGTTCCGACCTCCAGGGAATCAAGACGAAGGCAGTCCGAGAAGGCGACGACTACGTCATCAACGGAGCCAAGACCTTCATCACCAACGGCTACCACGCAGACATGGTGCTCGTCGCCTGCAAGACCAGCCCGGATCAGGCTGCTGCAGGCGTCTCACTGGTCATCGTGCCGACCAGCTCCGAAGGATTTCGGCGCGGCCGTGTCCTCGACAAGATCGGCCTCAAGGGGCAAGACACCTGCGAGCTCTTCTTCGATGACGTACGTGTGCCTTCCAGCAATCTGCTCGGCACCGAGGAGGGGCAGGGCTTCGTCCAGCTCATGATGCAGCTCCCGCAGGAGCGGCTCATCGTCGCCGTCAGTTGCGCCGCGTCGATGGACTTGATGCTGGACCTGACACACGAGTACACACTCACGCGCGAGGCGTTCGGCAAACCGATCTTCGGATTCCAGAACACCAAGTTCAAGCTCGCCGAGGTCGCCACCGAAGCCCGCGTCACCCGCGCCTTCATCGACGAGTGTCTCGACCTGCATGTCAAGAGCGAACTGGACATCCCCACCGCCGCGATGGCGAAGTACTGGAGCTCCGAACGCGCTCAGCAAGTCGCCGACACCTGCCTGCAACTCCACGGCGGCTACGGCTACATGGAGGAGTATCCGATTGCGCGCGCATGGACCGACCTGCGGGTCAGTCAGATCTACGCCGGCACCACCGAGATCATGAAGGAGATCATCGCCCGGTCACTCCCGACACCTGTCATGGGACAGTAGTCCGTACCCGACGCGCACTCGCTCGCTCGGCGAGCACTCCGTCCGCCAGCACGCCTAAACACGTCTCTGGTGGTCCGCATTTGAAGTCTTCTTACGGTTGGCTTTCGCGAGGACTTCGTCGGCGGTTTTCGTCCAGACGAAGGGGTGGGAGCGGTGGTTCCAGCCGTCGATGAAGGTGCGGATTTTCGCGTTGAGGTCCTTGACGGATGTAAAGACTCCGCGGCGGATGGC
>NZ_JAALEC010000201.1:0-254 GCF_014145205.1 Dietzia sp. DQ11-44 | reverse complement strand
TTCCAGCCGTCGATGAAGGTGCGGATCTTGGCGTTGAGGTCCTTGACGGAGGTGAAGAACCCGCGGCGGATGGCCTGGCGTTCGACGATGCCGAACCAGACCTCCACCAGGTTCATCCACGAGGCGTGGGTGTGAAGTGGACCGTGAACCGTGGATTGTCGGCCAGCCAGGCCTTGACGTTCGCGTGCTTGTGGGCGGCGTAGTTGTCCATCACCAAGTGCAGCTCGGCCGGCTGGCCGTCGGCATCGACGTGC
>NZ_JAALEC010000200.1:0-8132 GCF_014145205.1 Dietzia sp. DQ11-44 | reverse complement strand
CAGCTTGACGCGGCCCTTCGGGACGCGCAGGACGCGCGCGCCGAGGCCGAGCAGGCCGACCGGGCCCGGGTCCGCGCCGAGGCGACCTCGGACACTCTGCGTGAAGTGCTGGACTCACTACGCGATAACACTCGCGAGGCCGGCCCGGCCGGCACACCGTCGACCGCAACTGAACGCCCCGACGAGCGCCCCTGAGAACTGAGTGTCAGAGGTGGCAGCCACACCCCAAGGGCACGACGATCATTCGGGGACGCCGAGCTCGGCGGACCGACTCGAGTCGTAGGTAGGCGGCGTCCACGGCGCCCGCGGCCTGAGGGAGAAGGTGGCACGCAATGTGGGATCTTGGCACGGCGACGTTGGCGGTCGCGGTGGTGGCGGGCGGTGCCCTCGTGCTTCCTCCGACCGCGCGAGGTGTGGGCGGGATGTGCGCGATCATCGGCTTGCTCGGGGTGAGGCAGGGGGCGAACGTGGGCGCCGACTCCTCGCGGCGCTGGGGACGCTGGCCTGGTTTATCGGGCACTGGTCGTTCGCGGTCCGCAATGATGCGCGGTACCGGTCACGGTTGGCGCGCGTGGTGATCGACCAGACGCCGCCCGCGGTGGACGCTGCCGCAGTTCTGGGAACTGCGAAAGCGCAAGACGCGCGAGTGACTGAACGCTGACACATCTCTTCCGACCGGAACGAGAAAAGGCCCCGCGGTGTGGCGGGGCCTTTGTTGTGGGTAAGCGTACGTCAGATCAGAACAGCGAAGGTGTATCCAGGGGTGCGGTATTGCCGGATGCGGCGCTGTAGGCGATGGGGTCCCAGCCACCAGAGACTGCGTTGCGGACGGCCAGGGAGCGGGCGTGGCGGTCTTGCCGTCTGAGGGAGGTTCGGATAATTCCGGTGCGTCCGCAGGCGACGGCGTAGTTCAGGTTCGCCGCCTGTGTGGACGGGATCAGGTGATCGGGATCAACGCGCACGCATAGTGGCTCGTTGCAGCGGTGTTCGGCGACGACGCCGGCCAGGTCGATGCCGTCGAGTAGAAGCGCGAACCGGTGCGCTGATTCGGTGCGGCTCACGCCGCCTTCGCGCCAGCTCAAGCGTCCGTACCCATCAACACCGGAGACGGCCCCCGTGAACAGCCAATGTCCGTCGCCGGGGGCTCGTACGACCTTGGCCCAGAACGCGGCGATTGCCTCCGGAGTGGGGGGCAGTGTCGCGCTGTAGGGGCGCGAGTTAGCCGACGGCCCAGACGAGGTGGACCGTGGTTCCAGGTCCAGTCCCGGCAGGGGAACGTCCTCACACCACGGCCCACCGCGGGGATCAGTGGTTGCTGGCACCGTTGCTGTCCGAACTGTCTACAGCCGTGCCCGTCTCAGCGTCTTCGCTCGCACTCCCGGTGCTCTCTGACTCAGACTCGCCGCTGGCTTCGTCGTTGTCGTCCTCGGAGTTTTTTGCGCTGCGGATCGCTGCACCGACGTCGCGGGCAGACAGGCCGGTCATCTCGGCTAGGTCGGACTGGGGGACGCCGAGGCCCCGGAGCTCGATGAGCGCGCCGCCGAGGGTGGCTTCTGCTTCCTCGCGGGCGTCGATCGCGGAGAACACGGCAATAAGCTTGGACTCGCGCTTGCGCGCTCGCTCCAACTCGACGGCCATTGCTTGGCGGGCGCGGGCCCGTGCGGTCTGTGAACGGGAGTCTGTCTTCGCGAGGCCCATACGCTCGACCCTATTGGTCGCCGCTCTCCCCCGCAGTCGCCCACGCTCTGGCTGCCCACGCTCTGGCTGCGGCTGCCCGCCGCAGCTTCCGCACCGCCCCGGCCAGTCGCCCTCCGTGCGTCCGCCACAAAACCCGACTCGCTCTCGCTCCTCTGAACAGTCTTACACAGTAGGCATTACTAATGACGCCTGGAAAACCGCTGGTCACCGACCCGGCCAGCCGCGCCGATAGACGCGCCCAGACGCCCCCGCCTAGACTGGCGTTCATGATGAGCCTGCGGGCGGTGCACGCCGGGACTGGATACCAGTACTTGCTGCGCTCCGTGGCCACCCACGACGCCGACCCGCAAGGGCAAAGCCTGTCGGACTACTACGCCGCCAAGGGCACCCCACCGGGCCGCTGGATCGGCTCCGGACTGACCGGGCTGGCATCCGAGAACGCCATCTCGGGATCGGTCGTCACCGAAGCACAGATGGCCGCACTGTACGGCGAAGGCCTGCACCCGGACACCGACGACCTCATGGAATCAGGGACGCCACTGTCGGCCTGCAAACTGGGCCGCTCCTACTCCCTGTACGCCTCCGGCGTGCCGGTCCTGGCGGCGATCGACGCCGCTGAGAAGGCGTTCGTCTCTGGCGAAGGCAGGCGCCCCACCACGGATGAGAAGGGCCAGATCGCCGAGAGTGTCGGACGCGGTTTCTACACCGAGCAGTTCGGCTACGACCACGCCTCCGGGCGCGACGTCATCGCCTGGGTCAACCGCGAACGAGACAAGGTCCGCCAGGCCGTGGCCGGGTTCGACTTCACCTTCTCCCCGGTCAAAAGTGTCAGCGTCTGGTGGGCAATGGCCGACGAGCACACCGCCTCCCACATCGCGGCGCTGCACCACGAAGCAGTCGCCGAAGCACTCACCTGGGCCGAGAACAATGCGGTGTACACGCGGGTGGGAACCAACGGCATCGAGCAGGTCTCCACCGGCGGGATCGTGGCCAGTGAGTTCACCCATTTCGACACCCGCGGCGGGGACCCGGACCTGCACTCGCACGTATTGATCGCCAACAAAGTGCAAGGCCCCGACGGGCGGTGGCGCACCCTGGACTCACGCGCAATCCACCAGATGCACCAGGCGATCTCCGCCCGCTACGACGCCGTCCTGCACGACCTCATCACCCGCCGAATGGGCGCGCGATTTGTGGCCCACTACCCGCACCGAGACAAGGCGCCCATCTGGGAAGTCGCCGGTATTGACCGCCGCCTGATCGACGCGTTCTCCTCCCGCCGGACCCTGGCCCGTCCGGTCTACGACCGACTGGTCACCGAGTACGTCCAGGCCAATGGTCGCCAACCCTCGCAGCGGGCCGCGTACGCCCTGTGGCAGAAAGCCATCCTCGACACACGCGATGCAAAGAAGCCCGCACAGTCCCTCGATGAGCACCGGCAGACCTGGCACAAGGTGGCCGCCGAGCGCATTGGCCAGGACGCCCTTGCGGCCATGCTCTCCGGCGTCCGAGGTGCCGGCGCAGAGCAGGACCGACCCCTGTACTCAGGCAGCGAACACGCCACCGACGTGGCAACCAAAGCTGTACGCGCGGTGACCTCCCAGCGGGCGCAGTTCCGCCAGTCGCACGTGGACACGGCAGTGTCGACCGTCCTGAAGGGATACCGGTTTGCCTCCGCCGGCGACCTGGAGCAAGCCCACAGCCAGGTCATGGAAGAGGCGATGGGAGCGCACGTCGTGGCCCTGACACCGCCGGAAATGCTGGACCTACCGGAGGCACTGACGGGTGAGTCCGGGGCCGGGGTGGACCGTCACGCCAACTCCCGCAAATACACCACCGCCGCGGTCCTTGAAGCCGAGACACTGACCCTCGAGGCGGCCACCACACCGGTTGCGGTGTTCGCCTCAGGCGCCGACATTGAGCAGGCCCTGGCCCGCCACGAACTCGAGCACGGGTGGGCGCTCAACGCCGGGCAGGCCGCGATGGCGCGTCACCTTCTCACCTCCGGCACGCTCGTTGCCGCCGGAGTTGGCCCAGCCGGTACCGGCAAGACCGCGAGCATGAAACTCCTCGCCCAAACCTGGCAGGACAGCGGGCGAGGTGTCATCGGATTGGCGCCCTCGGCAGCGGCGGCATCCATCCTTTCCGATGAGATCGGTGCGACCTCCCACACCATCGATTCGGTGACCTTCACCTGGCGCGGACTACACCCCAACCAACCGGAGAAGACCCTGTCGGCACTGCCGATCAAGATCGCCCCCGGCGACATGCTCCTGGTCGATGAGGCCGGAATGTCGAGCACCGAAAACCTGGCCGCACTGACAGAGATCGCCACTGAATCGGGAGCTGTTGTTCGGCTCATCGGTGACCCCAAGCAGCTCGCAGCCGTCGAAACCGGCGGACTGTTCGGAGAGGTCGCGCGCACCCCAGGAACGCCCGAGCTGCGCGAGGTCATGCGCATGGGCAGCGACACCGAACAAGCCGCCGCCACACTCTCCCTACGCGAGGGAAACCCCGACGCCCTGGCCCTGTACTCCCAGCGGGGATGGATCACCGGCGGCACCCGCGAGCAGATGCTCACCGAGGCAGTGGAGGCCTACCTCACCGACACAGGTGCCGGCCGAAACTCGTTGATCATCGCCTCGAGGAACACCGACGTCGACACCCTCAACGAGATCATCCGCTCAGGCCGCATCACCGCCGGGATCGTCGACGCATCCTGCGAAACCCGAGTCGCTAGAGGCGACACCATCGGCGTCGGGGACACCGTCATCGCCCGCAAGAACGCCAAGCTCTACACCGAAGACCGCAAGTACCTGGGCCGGGTCATCAACGGGCAACTGTTCACCGTCACCGGCCTCACAGGCGACGGCTCGGTGGCCGTGCAAGATATCAACACCGACGAGCAGATGCTCGTACCCGGCAGCTACGCGCAAGACAACATCCACCTGGGTTACGCCTCCACCATCCACCGAGCCCAGGGCGCCACCGTGGAGACCACCCACGCCGTGGTGGACACCTCCGTCGACCGGGCCGGCCTCTATGTCGCCATGACCCGAGGCAAGCAAGAGAACCGCGCCTACGCCGTCTGCGAGCCCGTCGTTGATTTCGTGGCGGAAGATGCCCACATGCACTCGGCTGGCGACCGGGACGCACCTACCGCCTCGGAAGTTCTGGCGACCATTCTGCGGCGCGACACCCACCAAGCCTCGGCCACTGCGGCCCTGCGCGAAGAGATGGACCACGCCACCGACCCGGCGCGTCTGGAAGCGCTGTATCGGCACGGCGTCGACCTGGCCGCCGACGCCTTCACCAGCGCCACTTTGGCCGAATACACCGACGCTCTCCCCCGTCTCTACAGTCGCCAGCTCGAGGCAGATCCCGACCAATACGCGGCGATCGCCCAAGCCTGGACCGACGCGGCAAAAGCCGGCCGCGACCCACGCGAACACTGGACGCAGGCCACAGCGAACCTCGAAACCGCGGACTCCCCCGGTGCCGTCATCGCCCACCGCTTGCGTCACGTGACCGCCGCCGGTCAAGACCGAAGCGCTCTGCCCACTCCCCCACCGGCAACCGCTACTGGCGATGCCGAACTCGCGGCCTGGCTCACCGCCACCCACGACGAACTGACGACCTCGCCCGACGAGGACACCGCCCAGGCGCCCTCGGTGGACGTGGACGACTTCACTGCCTCCTACCTCGACCACCGGGCCGCAGAGGAAGAAAGCGGCCCGGACACCCACTCGACGACCGGATCGCCCTGGGGACCTACGACCGACTCCTCTCCCGACCTCTGGTGACTTGTCCGCTTCGAGCAGGCGGTCAACTGGAGGTGTTAGGCGGCAGTGGCGGCCCATTGATGGGGCGCGGCCAGCACGTCCGCCGCAGGCAGCGCAGCGCGGGCCGCGGCCACCAGTTCCCACCAACTACCGGGGTCTGGCTCGCGGTGGCGATCTTGCGCGGCCATTGCTGCCCCCCAGGTGGTTGCCTCCACCGGCGGCCCGGTCGCGGTGGCCCCGTAGGCCAGGGCGATATCGACGGGGTGGACCTGCTCGGCTTCGGCCGGGCTGGGGAAGCTCCCCCATTCGGCAAGCGCGTCGGAGTCTTCTGCCTGGTAGCGGGTGGTGAACCACCACACGAATACCGCCGATTGGAGGCGGTACAGGCGGACCCGATCGGCGTGGGCCCCTGTCACCCCTGCGGCGGCGGCGGCCCGGGTTAGGCGGGAGCGCCCCTGGTAGGCGCGCCCGCTGGCGGTGCATAGACCGAGGGACTGCAGGGCACGGAGTTTGCTGCGCACGGTGGCCGCGCACACGCCCAAGCGTGTCGCCAGCTCCCCCACCGATACTCGCCCGGTCCGGAGCAGGTCCCACACCCGCATCCCCAGGACACCCAGAGGGCGGGCGTGCCAGATGTCGGCGCGAGCGCATTCCAGTTCCTCATGAAGTTGCTGCGCTAGGACTGGAGTAAATACTGCGCCACTTCCTGTCTCCCCGCCCCCGCGGGTAGCCACCCGCCAGGTCGCGGCCCACGGGCCAACTGCTCGCTGCGTGCGGCGGATCCAGCCCCGGTCGGCGAGATCGGTAAGCCGGTCAGCGACGGTGTCCCTGACCAGGCCGGCGGCCAGAGCCCAGTCACGCTCAGAGAAGTGGACCTCCTCGGAGGCTGCCGAGAGGACGCGTGCGGCCAGGGCGAGCAGGACGAGTCGGCTCTGCGCTCCGGTTTTGCCCTGCCACTGCTCGGGCTGGGCCTCCATGCGCGCGATCAGATCGGCGACGGTGCGCTCGGCGGTGCGGCGGGCCGGGCTGGCAGTGCACGAGGTGCGGGTGGCGTGGCTGGCGGCAGTGACGGCCTTGGCCCACTGACGAGCCAGCTCCTGTTCGGTGTCCAGCCGGGGGGTACGGCCGCCTGCGGTGCGGCGGGTGCGCAGGAATTCCAGACCGGGCCAGTTCTCGGTGAAGGCGGCTCTGGCGAGGTCGCGGTACTGCATGCGGGCGTGTGCGCACGCGAGCACGATCGACCAACCGATCGCGGAGGCATCCCCGCTGCTGGTGATGGGGGTTGAGCAGAGGGCGCGGATCTTGGCGGGCAGTGGGCGGCGTGGTCCGGCCAGATGCGGATGGCCTTCGACATCGACATGCACGGGCAGGGTGGCAACCGTCGGGTTCGCCGCGGCGGCCGGATGAGGGTGGGCGCCGAGCTGCTCGACAGCCCGCTTGAGAGCACGCAGCGATGCGGGATGAATGTCGGTGTCGCCCAGGGGTACCGAGGTTCCGCCGGAGCGGTGGGGTGAGCCCGGGGCGCGGACACAACCGGTGCGCGGGTTCGCCAGTGGGCCGCGGTCAAGTGAGGGCCACGCGGCGGCGAATGCGTCCACTACTGGCGCTAGTCGGGTCGGTGAGATCGCGGTGCTCAGGCGGATCCAGACGTGATATCCCCCGCCGGGTCCAGATGAGCACACCAGATGTTCGATCCCCGCGGCGGTGAGAGCGGATGTGCAGGCGGCGAGGTCGGCAGTGGCGGTTGAGCCGGCGTGATGGGCGTCGAAGTCCAGAGCAAGCAGGCGGAAACGGCCGGCTTCGTCTGTCAGATGCAGCGCGTACGGCACATCTGGGCCGGGGGCGCCGTCGGTGAAGCGCCGAGTTGTCGAGAAGGTGTGGGCTTTGCGCGGGTCGACCCGCACATACGGGCGCGGACTCCACACACACGCCACCGACTCCCACCACGTGTTGACCTGATGGGATGCAGTTTTGCTGGTATCAGAACAAGACACGCCGTCCGGATCGACTGGACCGTCCGGAAGGTATGACCTACCCTGAGAGGTGCTTGGAAGCACAGCTCTCCTAATTGGTGAGCAACCCGAGTTTGAGCGGCAACTCGAACTCTTGACTTTCGATCCCGGCCCACTCGCCAGTGAGCCGGGATCAGTCATTTCATGGGCTGCATGATTTTTAGTTTTCAGTCACACAGCTGATCTACCTCACGCTGGAATCGCCTCCTGGTCGTCAAAATGCGACACGGCTTTGGGCATGCCGAGGTGTGCCGCAGCGACTTCGGCTACGTACTGGTTCATAGAGATGCCGCGCGCCTTGGCTTCACGCCGAAGTGCGTCGTAAACATCCGAAGGTACGCGGACTGTCATGCGTGTCCGCTCCCCCAAGGCTGGCCTGCCAGGCCCAGAACGTGTGGTCGCCATGACGTCAAAACTGACATGGCTGACGTCAGAAATGTGTGCGACACGCTCACGACGTCACAAATGGCGGTAACAAGTGTGGCGCGGAGGCCGCTGTTTCAGCCGATCGTGGAACTCGGCCCTGAGTCATGCTCGCTTGCAACTAGTGTTTGGCGTCCTTTTGAGCTGGCATGAGTGAGTCGACGAGCACCAGCTCCATCAGGTCGATTCCATCGAGCACCGGAATGACCTGCCGCGC
>NZ_JAALEC010000199.1:0-465 GCF_014145205.1 Dietzia sp. DQ11-44 | reverse complement strand
AGTTGATGGTTTCTCTACGCTGCCGTCGCCGGCTGGATGTCAGCGTAGTGCACCTCGTTCGGCCGCTTGTAGCCGAGCGCTGAATGGCGTCGTCGGGTGTTGTAGAACCCCTCGATGTAGCTGATGACGTCGCGTCTGGCCTGCCTCTTCGTGGCGTAAACGGTGCGGTAGACGCGTTCGTTCTTCAATGCTGAGAAGAACGACTCGGCCATCGCGTTATCCCAGCACACGCCCGTTCGTCCCATCGAGGAACGCATCCCCAGATTCTTGACCAAGCGCCGGTAGTCGCCCGAGGTGTAGACGCTTCCGCGGTCGGAATGGAAGATCGCCCGCGGCTCGATCACCGTCGTCGCGGCAGCGTTCTTCAGCGCCGTCTCGACCAGTTCGGTGCGCATGTGATCGGCGATCGACCAGCCCACCACTTTCTTGGAATAGCAGTCGATCACGGTCGCCAGATAGACGAAC
>NZ_JAALEC010000001.1:0-8584 GCF_014145205.1 Dietzia sp. DQ11-44 | reverse complement strand
TCCCGCCGGGCCGGTCCTGGGGACCACGAGCGTCCCGGCGGCCACCGAGTACAGCGTGGTCGCCGCCATCACCCTGCTGTGGCTGGCCGTGACGGCCGAGGGCCTGGGCATGGGCTGGGTGAGCCTCGTCGACCCCGACCACCTCTCCGACAGCGTGCCCGTGCCCGACGGGGCCCGGCCCCTGGCGTACCTGTGCCTGGGACACCCCGCCCTCGAGCTGGACGAGCCGCTGTTGCAGACCGTCGGGTGGGGACGCAGGTCGCCGCTGTCGGTCGACTGGGTGTAGATCCGGGGCCGCGTGAGAACGCGGTTGCGGACCGAGTCGCTCAGAATCCGTACCTGACCGCCCGCGCGGCAGTGTGCGACCTCGGTCGCGGGCCCGTTCGGCAACGTACTCAAGCTGCGACCACCGTTGCCCTTCACCCGCTCGGACATCCCGTGGGCCGCGGACGCCCTCGACCAGTCACTCCGGGTCCTCACTGCGAGGAGGTGAACCCCTGAACCTCGACCGGTGTCGTCCTGGTGGTGGTCGATCCGTCTCCCAGCTGCCCGTTCCAGTCATGTGGTGATCAGTGGGCCGGGTCGCCGGCGGCGTCACATCCGGGGTACAGCGTGGCCGGATTGTCGGACTGAGTCACGACCCCGTCACTCGCCGAAGGCCTGCCGTAGTGCATCGCACTGCGCCCGGAAGAAGTCCTTACTGACCCCGGCGCGGGTGACGACCAGGTCGAAACCGTGGAACGCGCCCGGAACCGGGAGGAACTCGCAGGGCACTCCGGCTCGCTCCAGACGATCCGCGTACGCCTTGTCCTCCTCGAAGAACAGATCCACCGTGCCGACGCCGATCCACGCCGGAGCGACCCCGGCCAGATCAGGGTGGCGGGCCGGAGAGGCCGTGGACGGGTCGGCCCCGCCCAGGTAGCTCGTCCAGCCGAACCGATTCGATCGTGCGTCCCACAGTCGGTGTCGCCGGTCGCGGGTGTCGGTCCGGTCGTCCACCATCGGGTACGCGAGCAGTTGCAGCACCGGGGCGACGGGGCCCTCATCCCGGGCCCGGATCGCGAGCGCGGCTGCGAGCCCACCGCCGGCGCTCGCGCCGCCGACGGCGATCCGGCGGGTGTCGATACCGGGTTGAGCGGCCAGCCATCCGAGTGCCGCGTGACAGTCGTCGAGCGCCGCCGGGAATGGGTGTCGCGGCGCCAGTCGATAGTCGACCGACACGACGGTCGCACCGGTGCTCCGCGCCAGAGCCCGGCAGAGCACGTCATCCTGCGCCGCAGAACCGACGACGTATCCACCGCCGTGGATCCATACAAGGCCTGCCGAGGATGACGACTGATCACCTGGGGCACGGAAGACCCGCACCGTCGCGCCCGAGTCGAGTTCGTGGGTCTCCGTTCCCCGTAGTCCTGGCAGCAGTGTCCCGATCTTCTGCACCGCCGGCAGGGTCCGCGGTCCCACGAGGCGCGGGGGCAGCACCACTGACGCGAGGCGGAGATCGGGGTGATACCGGCGGCGATCGCGGATGCGATCGAGAAACGGGATGCGCATGGTCGTCCTCTGTGGGGAGAGATCCCCGTGGGGTCGTGGAAGTCGGATCGGCGGTCGGGCGCAGTGCCCAACGAGCCATGAGCGATCGTAGCCACTACCGGTGTCGAGAACGTGTCACTTCCGGCCTCAGGTCAGTGCGAACTGATCAGCCGTGCCGTCTCGTTCTGGACGAGCAACGCCTGATCATCGTTCACCAGTGTCAGCGGGTAGGTGCTCCCGTAGGTCTCCACGAGCCGTGCGACGAGTTCGGGCGGGTAGGGCGGGAGCGCGCCGTCCGCGTGGGGGATCACCACGGTGTCGACCAGACCGAGTCCGGCGTGGTCGGTGAGTTCGGGGGCGGCGGAGGGGTCGTCCATCAGGCTGACCGGTTCGATGCTGGGTCCGGTGATGACCGACCCCGCACTCGACCCGATGTAGGGCAGCCCCGCCCGTACCCGCTCGACGAGGACCGCATCCGCACCCCGTCGGCGCAGTGCCGCCATGAGCACGAAGGTGTTGCCGCCGGCGGCGTACAGGGCGTCGACCCCGTCGAGGAGGCCGGCGAACTCGCCCGCGTCGTCGATGCCGGCAACGGTGATGTCGGTCAGCACGTACCCCAGGTCCGAGAGCTGCGCACGCTCCGCGGCGACGAACCCGGCTCCCGCGTAGGGGCTCGCGGCGTCGTTCAGGTACCCGATGCGCACAGCGGGTGCGGGCCGGTTGACGTGCTCGGCGAGGAAGTCGGGGACGGCGCCCACGCCGAGGGACAGCAGGAGCAGGTTCATGACGCCACTCTACGAGGGAAGGCGCGCGCCACGAGGTGCGCAGCCCACATCGGCCCGGCCAGCCCCCGGACTCCGACGGTCGCCCAATTTCTCATCCCTTGACGCCCACGTAACAGCGGCGCAACGCAGCGCCGTTTGACTAATTCCGTTCGAGTGATCGATTTATAGGAGTTCCATGGAACCCGCCCTGCGCCCCGCTCCCGCGGTCTACCGGCGTCGCCTGTTCCACTCCCGCGACGCCACCCCCGACCAGTGCTCCGACGTCGTCTGGATCCAGGGGAACCGACTGTTCTGCGACGCGAGGTTCTCCACCGACGACTCGGGCGCGAGGGACTTCCACATGGGTTTCGCTGGCCGACTCCAGTGCACGGACGCCGCCATCGGCGAATTCGAGTGGGTCCATGCCATCGCCGCCGGAGAGGCCTTCGGGTCCGCCGATATCGGGCAACTCTTCGACGTGCCGGGGTGGGGACTGCTGGAGGTGGGCCGACAGCTCGACTACGTCGAGCTGTGGGAGCAGCGCCCCGACGAGCCCGGACCGGTGTGGGAGGCCAGGGGGGTCGATGACCACGGCACCGAGGCGCTGGTCGTCTGCGTCGGCGACAGCTTCGGTCTCGCGCTGGGCGCTGATCCCGCGGGGGGCCGGCCGTCGTCGGTGCACATCGGTTCACGGACCGCTCAGGGCTGGCTCGCGCGGTACTCGTCGTGGTCGGGGCCCGAGCCTCCCCTCTTCTCCCTGTCCCCTCACTCCGACGGCCGCTTCGTCATCTCCTGGCGGGCCGGCGAGCACTCCGGTCCACCCGTGTCCTTCGACCCGATCCACCCGACCCGCGCGACCCGCCCGACCCACTCAGGAGCCGAGAATGACTGACCCCCACCGACCCAGCGTCGACTTCGAGTCGATCCCGGTCATCGATGTGTCCACGCTCGCCGATCCCCGCGGGCCCTCAGCGGAGTGCGTCGACCGACTCGGCGAGGCCGCCCGAGGCGTCGGCTTCCTCCTCATCGTCAACCACGGCGTGGCCGATGAGACGTTCCGCGCGATGCACGAGGCCGCACAGCGCTTCTTCGCCCAGCCCGACTCCGTCAAGCGGGAGGTGTACATCGGCAACTCCACCAACCACCGCGGATACGTCCCCATCGGGGAGGAGGTGTTCGCCGGCGCCACCCCGGACCTCAAGGAGGCCTACGACCTGTCCATCGACCTGCCGGCCGACCACCCGGAGTATCTGGCCGGCAACCCCCTGCTCGGGCCGAACCAGTGGCCCGACCTGCCGGGGTTCCGGGAGGCGGTGACGACCTATTACGACGAGGTGTTCGCACTCGGGTCGCGGCTCCTCGCGGCGTTCGCCCGGTACCTCGACCTCGACCCCGCCACGTTCCTCGGATCGGTGACCCAGCCGCCCTCGCAGCTGCGGCTGATCCATTACCCGTACAACCCCGACGCCGAGGACCGCCCCGGGATCGGAGCGCACACCGACTACGAGGCGTTGACACTGCTCAAGCCCACCGCTCCCGGGCTGGAGGTGATGAACGGCCGGGGAGAGTGGATCGAGGTCCCGTACCGCGAGGACGCGATCGTCGTGAACATCGGGGACCTGCTGGAGGTGTGGACCAACGGCGCGTTCGTCGCCACGTCCCACCGGGTCAGGAAGATCTCGAGGGAACGGTATTCGTACCCGCTGTTCTTCACCGTCGACTACGACACGATGGTCGCTCCCCTGACGTTCCCCGGTTCGAACGACTCCACCTACGAGCCGCTGCACGCCGGCGAGCACCTGTTCGCCCAGACCGCGCAGAGTTTCGCCTACCTGAGGCGACGGATCGCGGACGGTGATCTCGCACTCCCGGAGGGCGCGCGTCCCCTGTACTCGCTGGGTCGCGAGACCTCCCTGGTGGGTGAGTCGCGATGATCAGTGTCGCTATCGGAGCAACTGTCGTTCTACTCGTCATCCTGGGTCTGATGTCCTCCACCAGGGTGAGAGGACAGAACCGCAACTTCGCGGTCGCGGGGCGGACGCTGACCGTGCCCCTCGTCGCCGTCCTCCTGATGTCCCAGGTCGTCGACTCCAATGCAACCGTCGGCGCGGCGGACCTCGCGGGCGGATTCGGATTCTGGGCGGGTGCCGCACTGCCGCTGGGTCTTGCCGCATCCTTCCTGCTGATGGGGCTTTTCGTTGCCGAGAAGGTGCGGGAGCGGGAGCTGTACTCGCTGCCCGAATACTTCCGGCAGACGTTCGGACGGACCGGGGAGATCCTGACGGCCGTCCTGACGGTGACCAGCTTCGGAATCCTCATGGCGGGCAACCTCGTCGCGCTGGGTCACATGATGGACCACTTCATCGGAGTGCCCTACTGGGCGGCGATCGTGTTCGTCACCCTGGCGATACTCGCCTACACGATGGTCGGCGGGATGTTCGCGTCGGTGTATACGGGCCTGTTCCTCATGGGTGTCATGGCGGTCGGGTTCGTCGGGCTGACAGCCTGGATGTTCATGGGCCCCGGATACGCGGCGCCGGAGGGGCTCGGCATCTCGGATCTCGAGCAGTTGACGGCACCCGCCGCGGGCGCGGCCATCAACTGGGCGACGTTCTTCGCCCTGGGCTTCGGCAACCTGGTGGCCATCGACCTCATCCAGCGCGTGTCCTCCGCGAAGACGGCCCGGGGGGCCAGGTCGGCGAGCCTGATCGCCGCCGCCGGAACCGTGGTCCTGTGCGTCCCGCTGGCCGCGGTCGCCGTGGCCGGGGCGGGGTTGCTCGGGGACAGCGACTCCGAGTCGCCGATCCTCTTCCAGCTCCTCACCGATCAGGTGCCCGTTCCGATCGCGATGCTGGTCATCGCTGCCCTGCTGGCCGCCTCGCTCACCACGGTCAGCGGAATCCTCCTCGCGACATCGTCCATCGTGGTCGGAACCGTCATCGACACGCGGAAGCTGCGCCTGAACGTGCTCCAGGCTTCTCGTTGGTCGATGGTCCCCGTCGCCGTCATCGGCGTGATCGTGGCACTCCGGGTGAACCACACCGGGATCCTCCTGACCCTGACCTTCGACCTGCTGTGCGCCAGTATCGTGGCGCCGTTCGTCCTGTCGCTGTGGACACGGTTAGTCAGCACGAGGGCACTGGTGATCTCCGCCGCGCTGGGACTGGGGGTCCGGCTCGGGTTCTTCGTCCTCACACCGACGATCTACGGCGTGGAGAACACCCTGCTGTACATCCCGAACGAGGTGGTCACCACGAGCGTCGACGGCTGGACCACGTTCCTCGCCGCGGCCGTGTCACTCGTGGTCTACGTGGCGGTGGCCGCCGCCGACACCCGGGCCGACACGCGGAAGGCCACGCCGGCACCCGCGGTCGACGAGTCGGTACCGGACCGGGGAGTCGAGGTCCCCGCGAGGGCCTAGCCTCGCCCGAGGGCGTCCGTCGCGAGCGGCGTCACCCGACAGACCCCGGGCCCGGGGAGTCGGGATCTCCGAGAATCTCGAGTCCCCGGGCCCGCGTCTCGTCGGTAAGGAGCTCGGGGACCCGTGCCAGCGTCAGCGTCGCATCGGCGACCCGGGCCGGGGTGTCGTCCGGGATCGGCGACCGTGTCCGGCGCCGGTAGGTGATGACGTTCTCCACCAGGCCGACGAGCATCGCCACGTCGACGTCAGTGGCGGCTTCGCCCGTGGTGCGTTCGAGCAGGACCCGGTAGGCCTCGTGCAGTGAATCCCGGACCTCGTGGAACTCGCTGAACTGGTCGCCGTCGAGCTCCGGATCGAAGTACAGAACCCCCAGGTTCTGCGGGTCCTCGTGCAGCAACCCCGCATCCGCGTACGCCAGCGCCCACAACAGGACGTGCCCCGGGGCGTCTGTGGTCAACAGCCAGTCGGCGATCCGATGGGACGGGAGCACTGTGCCGAGCACCAGCCGGAGCAGAATCTCGTCCTTCGACCCGAACCAGTGATAGACGCTGGCCTGCTGCAACCCCGCACCCTCCGCGATGGCCCGGGTGCTGGTCCGGCCGAAGCCTCTGGTGACGAACAGCTCGCCCGCGGCGTGCAGGATGTCCTGCTCGCTGCCGAGTCCGGTCGGCGACCCGGGGTTGCGGCGCGGCCGGCCACGAGTCTTGGTCACCTCGCAGAGGCTATCAACGCCCGGCCGGGGCACACTCCTCTGGTCGTCGACGACAGAGCGCGCGCGGTGGCCCACGAATCTCGGCTGACGGGGGTGACCGCGGGATCCACCGTGCAGCGGAAGATATGTCCGATACCCCACAGAGGTCGCTCGGGCGCAGGTTCCGCACCCCGGACTGGCGACGACGCCGTTCGCAATCAGCGAACTGGGAACTACCCGCGGGCGGCCACTGCTTGCTTGGCGGCCTCGACCAAATGATCCGCCGCGCGGCTCATCTTCTTCAACTCCCCATCGGTCAGGTCCTGATGCGTGTAGGCAGCCTTGTTCTTCAGGTTGAGCAGGGTGTTCAAGTGCCGTTCAGATCCGCTGTCGGCCTTCTTCAGCAGGGCGACCGCCTCGCTGTGGTTGCCGGTGTTGGAATGCACGCCGAGGCGCACGCAGCAGATGACATCCGAGGCGGCAATGCCCGCGTTGACGTACAGGTCCCCGGCGGCGTTGGGCATCTCTTCCCCGAGATGAACCGCGGCGTCGAGAAACTCGGATGCCTTGGACATGCGCCCCGCGGCGACTACCGCATCGCAGTTCCGCTGCCCCGCCATCACGACCTCCTTGCCGAGCGCAGCTGCGAGACGAACCAGGCCCGTTTCCCCGCGACGGTCAGGCCCTGCTTCGACACGTCATCGAGGAGGGGCTCACTTGCGTCGGCCGCAGCGCGGAACTCGTCTTCGGCGAACTCGACGATCCGGCCGTCATTGCCGGTCCACGCGGTAACTAGCCGGGCGAGTTCAGTCACCCGCTGCTCCCAGACGCCGTTCTCGTTGTCGATCGCGCGCACCAGGAACAAGTCGATGTCGCTCCCCAGCGTCATGTGCCCCGTCGCCGCCGACCCGAACACCGCGCCGTACCGCAGTGCCGTCCCCCACTCGCCCAGGTGCTGTTCGAGTCGGCTCAGGAAAGTGGCGTTCAGCCGTGACAGCTCCATGATCGGCCCGGTCGCGAGGTGCTCGGCGTTGAGGCGGTAGGTGTGGGTCCGGCCTACTTCGTCGTGCAGCACCACGCCCTGGGCAGTGAGACGGTTGAGGACCTTGCGGATGCCCTCCCCTGACGCGGTGGAGAGGATTCGCTGGACCTGGCTGACCGTGAACGTGACGTCCGCGCTCGCCAAGACCGCCAGCACGTCGCCGTCCAGGGTCGGCGTCACCGTGGCGAACGGCTTGTTCAGCTGCATAGTCCGCACCCTTTCTCCAACTAAAGTTAGAGTATCACAACTATAGTTGGAGGACCCGGATAGGGTCGTGGTGGTTGGTGTCGTCGAACCCGATCGGGGAACTCAGTGTTCGTCACAGACACCCCTACCGACCTGTGCCGTGCCGTCAGCCCGAGACCACCTGCCGACGCCTGAACCCCACCAGACCCGCGGCCACGAGCGCGCCGGCCGTCACGAGGACCAGCAGGAACGGCGCCGGGGCGAACTCCTCCACCGGGACCGCGGCGAGATGGTGCAGCGGCGAGAGCGACCGGAGCCACCCGGGGAAGTCCAGCAGGTCGGCGAAGTTGGCCACCAGGAACATCAGCGCGACCACCGCCCAGCCGACGGGCGCGGTCAACCGGGGAACCCAGCCGTAGAACACCCCGCAGACCCCCAGCACCAGCAGGACCGCCGGGGTGGCGCCGAGGTGCGAGCCGATCACCCCACCGACGAGCGAGGTGTCTCCGGTGACCACGGCGGCGGCGAGCGCCGTGCAGATCCCGGTGACCGCCAGGATGAGCACCGCGCCACAGGCCACCACGGCGAGGTGGGCGCCCACCCACGAGATCCGGCTGACGGGCGTGGCCAGGATCAGGTCGGCGCGGCCCCTGCCCTCCTCGTCGCGGAGGGACTGCGTCGCGTAGACCACGTACGCGGCGGCGAGCACGGCGACGAACGACCCGAGGAAGGCCACGTAGCCGTTGACCAGACCCTGGGCACCGAACATGTCCTGCATCGCCTGCGGCATGTCCCCGCTCGCGCTGAGCATGGCGTCGGTGAACGCGCCGTTGACCGTTCCCAGGACGACGACGGCCGCGCCCCACCCCAGCAGGGAACCGCGCTGGAGCCGGGCGGCCAGGCCCACCGGCCGTCCGAGGAACCGGCCGGCGTGGGCGGGGCCGGGGCGC
>NZ_JAALEC010000019.1:0-3194 GCF_014145205.1 Dietzia sp. DQ11-44 | reverse complement strand
AATCGCGGCCGCCCTGTGCGGCGCGGCCGTTGCTCGAGGTGTCGCTGGGGCGGGTGAGACGCATGAGGCTCAGCGTAAGCGATGGGATCGACGTGCGCTGCCGCTCGGGGTGGGTCCTCATGGCTCTGGAATCGCGGCCCGCCCGGCCCGCGTTACCCGGGACCCACCCGGCCCGCGTCAACCGCAGCCCACCCGGCCCGCGTCACCCCGGGACCGACTGGGTCTCCTGGTCGACCTCCTTGTTGGCCAACCGCACGGTCGCCACCACCATCAGGACGAGGGTCGCGGCCAGGATCGCCAGCTCGGGGCCGTCGACGGTGAACCACTCGCCCAGGACCACCACCCCCAGTCCCAGCGCGACGACGGGCGTGGTGACCGTGGAGGCGGGCACCGCCTGGTGCACGGCCCCCGCGGAGAACGACATCTGCTGCAGCGTCAGCGCGATCACCGCCGCCGCCACCAGTCCGTACACCTCGCCCGTGGTGAACACCTCGAGCAACCCGCCCGAGTACCACCGGTCGGCGACACCCTTGGTGAGCAGCGCGACGTAGGCGAACGCGAGACCGCCGGCGACACCCAGGAGCAGCGCGCGGTTGCCGTTGCGGCGTCGGTTCCGGGACAGACGCAGCAGCACGGCGATGACGGCGAGCCCGGCCGCGCACGCGAGCGCCCACTCGTACCAGGGCGGGTGCGCGTCGCCTCCCGTCGGTCGCCCGTAGATCACCAGGACGACCACGCATCCCGCCAGGACGTACCCCCAGAACAACTCGGTCTTGGTCACCCGCCGGCCCGTCACCCAGGCTCCGAGCGGGAGCGCGAAGGTCAGTGAGAGGACGGTGATGGTCTGCACGAGGATGAGCGAGCCGAACGCCAGCGCCCCACCCTGGAAGGCGAATCCGGCCAGGCTGATCGCCATGCCCGACCACCAGTACCTGCTGGCCAGGACGCCGAAGCGACCCTCGAGCCGACCCCCGGCGCGGTCCTTCGTGCGGTGCCGCATCACGGTGCCGAAGGCCTGGCTGAGGGCGGAGGCGAGGGCCAGGAGGACGGCCACCCAAGTTTCAGTCATCGATGATGAGTAAACACCTCCCGTAATGTAGGGCTGCGTTAAGCCGATCAACACCGGAAGGGTGTGACCGCGTGGCACTCGTAGTGCAGAAGTACGGCGGCTCCTCCGTGGAGTCCGCAGAACGTATCCGTCGGGTGGCCGAACGGATCGTCGAGACCAGGAAGGCGGGCAACGACGTCGTCGTCGTCGCCTCCGCGATGGGGGACACGACCGACGAGTTGTTGGACCTGGCGGACCAGGTCTGCCCGGCGCCCCCGCAGCGCGAGATGGACATGCTGCTGACCTCGGGCGAGAGGATCTCCAACGCGCTGTTGGCCATGGCCATCAGTTCGTTCGGGATGGAGGCGTACTCGTTCACCGGCTCGCAGGCCGGGATCATCACCACCACCAAGCACGGCGACAGCCGGATCATCGACATCACACCGGGGCGGGTCCGCGACGCCCTGGACCAGGGCAAGATCGCTCTGGTCGCCGGGTTCCAGGGTGTGTCCCGGGAGACCCGCGACGTCACGACCCTGGGTCGTGGCGGTTCGGACACCACCGCGGTGGCCATGGCGTCCGCGTTGGGCGCCGACGTCTGCGAGATCTACTCGGACGTCGACGGCATCTACACCGCCGACCCCCGGATCGTCCCCGACGCCCGCAAGCTCGACACCATCTCGTACGAGGAGATGCTGGAGATGGCGGCCGTCGGTTCGAAGATCCTCAACCTGCGGAGCGTCGAGTTCGCCCGCAGGTACCACGTGCCCCTGCGCGTGCGCTCGTCGTATTCGACCAACCCGGGCACGCTCGTGGCCGGAAAAGTGGAGGACATCCCCGTGGAAGACGCAGTCCTGACCGGAGTCGCTCACGACGCCTCGGAGGCCAAGATCACGGTCGTCGGGATCCCGGACCAGCCGGGGTACGCCGCCAAGATCTTCCGCGTGGTGGCCGACGCCGAGATCAACATCGACATGGTCCTGCAGAACGTCTCCAAGGCGGAGGGCAAGACCGACATCACCTTCACCTGCCCACGTGAGGTCGGGGCCAGGGCCGTCGAGGTGCTCTCGCAGGCCAAGGACGACCTCGGGATCGACCAGGTGCTCTACGACGACAACGTCGGCAAGGTCTCCCTGGTCGGCGCCGGCATGAAGTCGCATCCGGGCGTCACCGCGACGTTCTGCGAGTCGCTGTCCGAGGCCGGGGTCAACATCGAGCTCATCTCCACCTCGGAGATCCGCATCTCGGCGCTGGTCCGCGAGGACGAGCTCCCCGAGAGCGTCCGCGCCCTGCACGCGGCGTTCGAGCTGGGCGGCGAGGAGGAGGCCCAGGTCTACGCCGGCACCGGCCGCTGACCCGAGCCCCTACACCCCCCACCTCGAGAAGACAGTTCCGCACACATCGCCCGAGAGCGAGTGTGCGGAACTGTCTTTTCGTCGGCGCACTGCCGTGAGTCGGCGCACCGCCGTCACGCGACGCACCGCCGTCAGCCGCCGCGCTCGCGGACGCCGGCCCGGATGTCGGCAGCGGTCGCCTGCGCGTCGCGGGTGACCATCGTGGTGGTGAGGGGGTAGACCAGCCATCCCGCGCGACGGAGTCGGTTCCAGCGGGTGAGGTCCTTGGCGTGTTGCGCCGGGTCGCGGTGGTACTCGCCGTCGTACTCGACGCCGACCTTGAGGTCCCGGCGCCCGAGGTCGAGGTGATAAGGAAGGCCGGGCACGGGGACCTGCGTCTCGAACCCCGTGAGACCGTGATTCATCAGGAACAGTCGGGTCCGGGTCTCCCACGGTGACTGGGCGCCGATGTCACACAGGTCGAGCGCCGCCAGGACCTGGCGTTTTCCGGGGATCCGTCGGGGGGTCATCGCGAGTGGCCGGACGTCGCGCTCCGGGTCGACGCCGATGGACGGACCCGCATCCAGCGCGCAGACGGCGTCCGTCAGGTCACCGCGCCGCGCGATGTCGAACAGCGCCCATGCGGGGCTCGCGGCCAGGCCGGCACCCGCGGTTCCGGTCAGGTGGCACACGTGTTCCCGTGGGATCGTGTACTGGCGGCCGATCATGCCGGGCCGACGTACCCGCGTCGAGCCGGCGGCGAACTCGTCGGGGTAGTCCCGCGGCGGGAACGGGTGGCCGTGTGCGTCGGC
>NZ_JAALEC010000198.1:0-1986 GCF_014145205.1 Dietzia sp. DQ11-44 | reverse complement strand
GTTGTAGAACCCAGAGGTCGAGACGGCCAACCAGGCGCACATCTTGTAGAGCGGATTGGTCTCGGACGGGTCGTTCTTGCAGGAGTCGATGTACTCGTATCGGCTCACGGTCGCTGCTCCCGCGCGAAGTAAGCCGCCTTAGACTCAAACCGTCAACGCAACACCAAGCAATCTATGGTGGAGGTGGACGATGGCTAAGATTGGCCGGCCCGGACTGCCGCCGGAGGAACGGCAGCGGGTCTGGGATATGTGGAAGGCGGGGTCGTCGATCAGTGAGATCTCGCGATCGGTCGACTCGCCGCCGGGTTCGGTGTTTTCGATCCTGCGGCCCAAGGGCGGGATCTATCAGTCGCCGCAGAAGCGCCGGGCGGGAGCAGCCCGGGGACCCCGGCGGGGACGACGAAGCCGTGGAGGAACAGATCGGCCACGACCCTGCGCACGGGTTCCGCCAGCTCACCGGGGTCACGACCGGCCCCCGCGGCGGCGAGGACGACGAGATCCTCCAGGGGGAGCGCACCCATACGCGCCCCTCGGAGGACCGTCGCGGTCAGCGGGTCGATCTCGTGCCGCCAGCGTGCACCGGTGACGCGCTCGACCACCACCGACCCGGCCGGTGCAGAGGCCCCGGACGTCTCGTCCCCCGCGTCACCGGCGTCCGGTGCCAGACTCTCCGAGACGTGCAGGTGGACGTCGGGGGAGACGGTGAACACCGTCGCGTCCAGCGCCCGCTCCTGCCCGCCCTGTCGGTCCGCGGTCGCCCGCAACCACGCCATGCGCGCGAAGTAGGCCTCGGCCTCGTCCCCGAGCCCCTCGTCGAAGGGGTGGGTGAGGTCCTCGCAGAGCACCGACGACGCGCCGTCGATCCGCCTGAGGAAGACGTACCCGAACCCGACCCCGTCGACGCCCCGGTCCTCGAAGTGGTCGAGCCAGGCGTCCGCGGCGAGGGCTGTGGACTCGTCCCTCGGGTCCATGCCCTCGTCCGTGAGCCATGTCCAGACGTAGAGCTCCGGGTCCGAGGTGTCGCGACGGAGCACCCAGGCCTCCACCCCGTCGGAGGGGACCCACGACGCCACGTGGGTCCGCCAGTCGGTGTCCTGGCGCTCCACCCAGGAGGCCAGGATGACCGCGGTGCCGTCCCGGGTCAGGTGTTCGTGAGCCCCGGACACGACCGTCCGGCTCGCCCCGTCGAGGGCGAGCCCCGACTCGCGGTACGAATGGCCGGGCTCGGAGGGGCCCACCACGAACGGTGGGTTGGCGACGACCCGGTCGAAACGACGATGGGCGACGGGTTCGAACCAGGGACCGACGAGCAGTTCCCCGTCCAACCCGTTGATGGCCAGCGTGGCGGACGCCAGGTCCAGGCATCTGGGGGTGATATCCGTACCCGTCGCCGTCCTCGCGGTCCCGAGGGCGTGCACGAGCTGGATGCCGCAGCCGGTGCCGAGGTCGAGGACGGAGTCCACGTGCGAGGTGGGTGTGATCCGGAGGAGGGACAGCGTGGCCTGCCCGACCCCGAGGACGTGGTCTGGCCTCGTGGTGGCGTGGGCCATCGACCCGTCGACGTCGGCGAAGACCCAGCGTGTGCCGTGACCGGTGTCCACGGGCCGGAGGTCGAGGAGCGCCCGGAGGGTCGCCTCCGGCGTGGTCTGACGGGTCCACAGTCCGGCGTCGATCCCGTCGGCTACGGGTACCCCGGGCAGGGCCGCCACGACCTCGTCCTCGGGGACCGCGTCACCCAGGATGAACAGCCGGACCAGGGTCCCGACCGGCCCGGCGGAGCGGGCGTGCCTGCGGACGGACGCCGGGTCCGAACGGGCGAGCGCCGAGACCGCCTCCGGCCCCAGTGCGTCCTCCAGTCCGGGCACCGTGAAGTGGCACTCGCGGAACGACTCCGCCAGTGCGGGGGCCAGGCGGGTGAGGGCGGGAACTGTCGGGGTCACCGGGCGGGATCGCTCTCATCGGGTCGGTCGGCCGGGTCCGGGGCAC
>NZ_JAALEC010000197.1:0-2180 GCF_014145205.1 Dietzia sp. DQ11-44 | reverse complement strand
TGGCCCGTGCTCTCTGCGCCTCGCTCATCCGCTCCCGCGCCTGGCGTCTCGCTCGCGCGCCCGTACACGCTGACTGCAGCCGCTTCTGAACATGGCGTCTCGCCTGCGCATCGGTACACGCGGGACGCCAGGTTCGCGTGCGGCTGTGGCCGGGCACGAGCCGGGCACGAGCTGGGAGGGAGCCAGGCACGAGCCGGGCACGAGCTGGGCAGGAGCCGCGCCACTGTTCCTCGACTCGACCGGGACGCCACAGGGCCCCGGGCGGCCTCGCCGTGTGGCGGGAGCCCGGGGCCCGTGTGCGTGGGGGTCGGAGTGCAGCCGGTCGGTCAGGACCGGTGGGGATCACTCCTGAGCAGCGTCACTCTTGGGGCAGCGTCACTCATGGAGCACCGTCACTCCTGAGCAGAGTCACTCGGTCACGAACGCCCCGTCGTAGAGGACCGTCGAGGACAGTGTCGGGGTGAGTCCCCCGACGGTGTCGGAGATCGCGACGTACTGCTCGGCGTTGGCCATCACGGTGAACGGCTGCACCTCGTTGAAGACCTCCTGCAGGCGGTTGAGCGCCTCCTTCTGGACGTCGAGGTCGGCGGCGGCCTTGAGGTCGTTGATGGCGGCGGTGAGCTCCGGGTCGTCGATCCCGGTGATGTTGGTCGCCCCGGTCGGGAGCATGCCGCTGGCGAAGGCGGCCGCAGGATCGGCGTCCGAGGTGGCCAGTCCGCCGATCACGATCTCGAAGTCCCCGGTGAACTGGCGTGCCGTGACCTGGGAGACCGGCGCGTTGTCGATCACGACCGTGAACCCGGCCGCGTCCAGCAGCGCCTTGGCCACGACTCCGGCCTCGATGTTCTCGGGACCGTCGCCGATGAGCATGCGCAGGGTGCCGTCCCAGTCCGGGGTGTCGGCCTTGACCTCCTCCACCAGGGCCCGGGCCGCCTCCACGTCGTACGCAGGCCCTTCCTGGCCGTCGTAGAGCCGGGAGGAGTCGGCGACGAGTGCCGAGGTGGCCTGGCCCTCACCGTTGTAGAGGCGCTGGTTCCACAGGTCGCGGTCCAGCGCGGCGGCGACGGCCTGGCGGGCGCGGACGTCGGTCAGGACGCCGTCGTATCCGGCCTTGCCGGAGTTCATGTTGATCACCGAGCCGGAGCTGATGATCTCCTCGAAGCCGCGGACCTCGTCGTCCTGGGCCATGTTCACGAACTTGGCGCCGCGCAGGAAGCCGACCTGGACCTCACCCGTCTGGAACGCGTCATAGGTGCCCTGGGATCCGGGGATGCGGATGAACTTCAGGGTCGGGCAGACGGGACCGCCGTAGTAGTCGGGGTTGGGCTCGAGCACGGTCTCCTGGTCCGGCGTGAAGTCGGCGACGGTGAACGCTCCGGCGCCGATCGGGTTGCTGGCCCACTCCTGCGGGTCGGCGGCCTCGTAGGCGTCCCGGGGGATGACCTCCCCGACGGTCCCGGCGAGCGTGATGGGGAACCCGGCCCACGGGTCGGCGAGCGTGAACTCGACGGTGAGCGGGTCCACCACCCGCGCCTCGGTGATCTCCATGGCCTCGGTCATCGCGACCGACCGGGTGGCGGGGTCCTTGTGCAGGCCCACCGTGAACGCGACGTCCTCCGCGGTGAGCGGGTCGCCGTTGGAGAAGGTCACTCCGTCGCGGAGGGTGAGGGTCCACACGGTGTTGTCGTCGTTGGACTCCAGCGACTCGGCCAGCTTGGGCTCGAACTCCTCGGCCTCCGGGTTCCACACCATGAGCCGGTCGTAGACGGCCGCCGACTGGGCGCCGCCGCGGACGCCGTACTGGCCCTGGCCGGGCGCGAAGCTGGGGAGCATGGAGAACTCGCCCACGGTGATCGTGCCGCCGGCGCGGTCCTCGGTGCAGCGCTCGGACTGGTCCGGCGCGAGGCCCTCGCCGCCGGCCGCGGCGGTCGAGTCGTCCCCGCCCCCGCCACATGCGGTCAGGGTCAGGGTGGCCGCCGCTAGTACGGCCAGTGCGCTGGTGGTGCGCTTCATCGGTTCTCCTCGAGAGGGTGGTGGCACGCGACCTGGTGGCCGGGTGCGATGACGGTCAGCTGTGGGCGTTCGGCTGCGCAGATCTCGGTGGCCCGGGGGCACCGGGTACGGAAGCGGCAACCGGACGGGGGGTCGAGCGGGGAGGGCAGCTCCGAACTCGTGGCGGA
>NZ_JAALEC010000196.1:0-12901 GCF_014145205.1 Dietzia sp. DQ11-44 | reverse complement strand
GGCGGGCGGTGTGCCGGTGGTCATGTCCAGGACGTGGAAGACCACGAACAGCAGCATCACCACGCCGGTCAGCATCATGGATCGCGCGCCGAAGGAACCGGCGGTCAGACCGGTGCGACGACGACGAGGACCCGCCGACGCCCGGGACCGTCGCGCGAGCACCACCGAGCACCAGATGTGTGCCACCAGGCTCAGCACCAGCACCACCCGCAGGGCCCACAGCACCCCCTCGTGCGGCACCAGGGGATAGAGCAGCGTCCGCAGCCACTCGGCGTAACCGTCGAAACCGGACGCACCGCCGAACACCTTGAGGTTGCCGATCATGTGCACCACGACGAACGAGGTGAAGACCAGGCCCGTCACGGCCATGACCGTCTTCGCGGCCCAGGTGGGCAACACAGGGGTACGCCGGAGGTGAGGCCTCCGGGCCCTGACCGGGACGTGCGGGGCAGCGACCTCGGTCACGCGCGGACACCTCCTTACGGGAACGCGCGCCAGTCTAGGTCCGCCCACGCCGCCCGGGGCCGGGATGAGGACGGGGGTCGTCGTCCATACTGGGCACCGTGAACACCACCTGGATCATCATCGCCGTCGTCGCCGTCCTGTTGCTCGCCGTGCTCGCGCTGGTCGTGGGTCTGCAGCTCCGCAGGAAGCGACAGATCTCGCTGAGCAAGCCGGAGGAACGCAGGGAACTCACCCGTGAGGAACGCTCCGGCAACTATCAGGCGGGGACGGGTTTCTCGTTCACCGAGGCGGGCGGGACCGCCACCGCGGCACCCCCGAGGGAACCCCTGCCGCGCGAGACGTCCCGGCCGGTCGAGACACCCCGCCCCGTCGAGACACCCCCGCAGGTCGACACGCCCCGCCCCGTCGAGACACCCCGCCCCGTCGACACACCCCGCCCGGCCGACACGGTCGAGACCCCCCGGTCGGTCGAGACGCCGGTCGTGCCCGAGCCGGACACCGAACCCGGTCCGAGCGACGACACGGTCGTCGTGGAACCCGCGCCCGTCGAACCGGTGGTGGTACCGCCGGAGGTCCCGGACGAGGAGGTCCCGGTCCCCACGACCGAGCTGATCACCGGGGCCCCCTCCCCGGTCGCCCCCGTCGAGCGGATCGACCCGTCCGAGGGGCGCCTGGACCGCCTCCGCGGTCGGCTGGCGCGCTCCCAGGGCGCCGTGGGTCAGGGGCTGCTCGGGCTCCTGGGCGCAGGTGATCTCGACGAGGACGCGTGGGAGGAGATCGAGGACACGCTGATCATGGCGGACCTGGGCACCACGGTCACCCAGCGCGTCGTCGACCGCCTGCGTGAGGACATCGCGACCAGGCAGATCCGCACGGAGGCCGAGGTCCGGGGCCTGTTGCGGCAGGCCCTCGTGGACAACCTCCACCCCGAGTACGACCGCTCGCTTCGTGCGCTGCCGAACAACGGCACCCCCGCCGTGATCCTCGTCGTCGGGGTCAACGGCACCGGCAAGACCACCACCACCGGCAAACTCGCCCGCGTCCTGGTGGCGGACGGACGCCACATCCTGCTCGGTGCCGCCGACACCTTCCGCGCCGCGGCCGCCGACCAGCTCCAGACCTGGGCCGAACGGGTCGGAGCGGAGGTCGTGCGGGGCAAGGAGGGCGCGGACCCCGCGTCGGTGGCGTTCGACGCGGTCGCCCGGGGTGTCGAGACAGGGGTGGACGCGGTCCTGGTGGACACCGCCGGCCGCCTCCACACCAAGACCGGGCTCATGGACGAGCTCGGAAAGGTCAAGCGGGTCGTGGAGAAGAAGACCCCGGTCGACGAGGTGCTGCTGGTCATCGACGCGACGACGGGGCAGAACGGTCTCATGCAGGCGCGGGTGTTCAAGGAGGTCGTCGACATCACCGGCGTGGTGCTGACCAAGCTCGACGGCACCGCCAAGGGCGGCATCGTCTTCCAGGTCCAACACGAACTCGGGGTGCCGGTCAAGCTCGTCGGACTGGGCGAGGGAGCCGACGATCTGGCGCCGTTCACGGCGGATGCCTTCGTCGACGCCCTGCTCGGAACCTAGGACGCGCGGGTACACAGGACACACGATCGGAACCACAGGGCCGGCCACGTTACAGACCGGAAACACGACCGCGCATCGGCTGAAACAGCGGAAAGGAATTCTTCTGAACCGAGAGTGAGTGACAAACGCTCACCATGGAGACGAGGAGGACCTCACCGTGAGAGGTGACAGTGTCTTGTTGCTCGCCCAGGAGGCGACGACGGAGATCGATGCGGGAGACACGGCCTGGATGCTCATGGCGGCATCCCTGGTCCTGCTCATGACGCCCGCACTGGCGATGTTCTACGGCGGGATGTCCCGCCAGAAGTCAGTGCTCAACATGATGATGATGTCGTTCAGCGCGATGGGGGTCGTCGGGATCGTCTACGTGCTGTGGGGCTGGTCGATGTCCTACGGCGAGCAGGACGTGCTCGGTCTCTTCGCGAACCCCTTCGAGATGTTCGGTCTCGCCGGGGTGATCGGCGACGCCGACAACTGGGTGACGTCCGCATCGGGCGCCTACCCGCAGGTCGTCGACGTGGGCTTCCAGGTCACCTTCGCGATCATCACCGTCGCCCTCATCTCGGGAGCCATCGCCGAGCGCGTGAAGTTCGGTACCTGGCTGACCTTCGCCGCCGTGTGGGTCACGCTGGCCTACTTCCCCATGGCCCACATGGTCTGGGGCGGCGGGCTCCTCTCGCATTCGGAGAACAGCCTCGCCTCGATGATCTTCGGCACCGTCGACGACGGTGAGGGCGGTCTCACCGCGGCAGTGGCCCCGGTCGACTTCGCCGGTGGCACGGTCGTCCACATCAACGCCGGTATGGCGGCGCTGGTCCTCGTCCTGCTGATCGGCAAGCGTTACGACTTCGGCCGCACCGCGTTCCGGCCCCACAGCCTCCCGGTCGTCATGCTCGGCGCCGGTCTGCTGTGGTTCGGCTGGTTCGGCTTCAACGCCGGTTCGGCGTTCGGTGCCAACGGTGCCGCAGGCCTGGCCTGGATCAACACCACCGTCGCCACGGCCGCCGCGATGCTCGGCTGGCTCCTCACCGAGCGGATCAGGGACGGTCATCCGACCAGCCTCGGTGCGGCCTCGGGCGTCGTCGCCGGTCTGGTCGCCATCACCCCGGCCGCGGGGTCGGTCCACCCCCTCGGCGCGATCGCCCTCGGTGCCGTGTCCGGCGCCCTGTGTGCCCTCGCCGTGGGACTCAAGCACCGCTTCGGCTACGACGACTCGCTCGACGTCGTGGGCGTCCACCTCGTGGCGGGTCTCTGGGGCACCATCGCCATCGGCCTCCTGGCCACCGGCACCTTCGACACCGATGCCGGCGTGTTCTACTCGGCGGACGGGTGGAAGCTGCTCGTGGTCCAGATCGTGATCGCCGTGGCGGCGCTCGTCTTCACCGCCATCATGACCGCGATCGCCTACGTGATCTGCCGCCCGCTGGGATGGCGCATCAACGAGACGGACGAGCAGTCCGGTATCGACGGCGCCGAGCACGCGGAGTCCGCGTACGAGGCCTCCACCAACGCGCTCATCCGTTGAGCCGACATCTGCGAAAGGAACCCCTGACATGAAGCTCGTCACCGCGATCGTCAAGCCGTTCACGCTCGACGACGTCAAGGCAGCACTCGAACAGGCGGGAATCCACGGTCTCACCATCAGTGAGGTCCAGGGTTACGGCCGCCAGAAGGGTCACACCGAGGTCTATCGCGGTGCTGAGTACGCCGTGGACTTCGTCCCCAAGATCAGGGTCGAGGTGGTCGTCGACGACGAGACCGCCGACACGGTCGTCCAGCTGGTCGTGGATGCCGCGCGAACCGGGAAGATCGGCGACGGCAAGGTCTGGGTGACCCACGTCGAGAGCATCGTCCGGGTCCGCACGGGCGAGGCGGGCGACGCCGCGATCTGATCGACGACACCACGAGGCGCGGTCGACCCCGGACCCGGGGTCGACCGCGTTTCTCAGTCATTCCCCCTGCCTCACCGTCGATCTCGGTGGGGGTGCACAGGCGTTCACAGAAGCGAAACACCGTGGCCGCCACGAGGTGACACGGGGCCGACAGTCTGGAGACACACTCATGAGGGAAAGAGGGACGACGTGAGCCTGACGGGGGACGGTGAGCGGGCCATGGCGCTGCGGGACGGACGCGAGCAGATCCTCTCGGCCGCGACGGCCGACCTCCCCGCGGCGCACCTGCGGGACGCACTGTGCGAGTTGTACGAGATGGAACTCGGACGGCTCGCGGAGGAGGCCGGGATCGGACCGGGGTCCGGGTTCGCCCTCGTGGCCTTCGGCGGGCTCGGCCGGCGCGAGGTGCTCCCGTACTCCGACCTCGACCTGGTGCTGGTGCACGAGCGACGACCCGACCGCGACGTCGGTGAACTCGCCGACGCCATGTGGTACCCCCTGTGGGACTCGGGCGTGGGCCTGGATCACAGTGTCCGGACCGTGGACCAGTGTCTCGCGGTGGCGGCTGCGGACGTCTCGGTGGGATTGAGTCTGCTGGACGCCCGGGTGATCGCCGGGGACGCGGACCTGGGCGCGCTCGTGGTCGACGGCGCCCGGCGCCAGTGGCGTGACCAGATCGCCTCCCGGTTCGACGATCTCGTGGCCGCCGCCGTGGCCCGGCGTCAGCGGTCCGGCGTGATCGCGCACCGGAGTGAACCCGATCTCAAGAACGGCGTGGGCGGCCTGCGGGATTCACAGTTGGTCACCGCGCTCGCGGTCGCACACCTCAGTGACGGGCGCCCGGTCGTCCCCGGAGGGCTGACGGCCGCGCACCGGCTCGTGCTCGACGCGCGGACGGAGCTCCACCGGGTGAGCGGGCGGCCCCGGGAGGTACTGCACGCCGAGTACGGGGACGAGGTCGGGCTGGCGCTCGGGCTGGGCGATCGCTTCGACCTCGCCCGTGCGCTCAGTGACGCCTCCCGGACCATCGCGTTCACCGCGGATCAGGCCATCCGGGGCTCGTGCGCGTCGCTGTCCTCCCGCGGTCTGACCGGGCTGCTGCGCAGATCGCCGGTCCGCAGACCACTCGACGACGGCGTGGTGGAGCACGCCGGTGAGGTGGCACTCGCGAGGAACGCCCGTGTCACCGAGGACCCGTGGCTCCCACTACGGGTGGCGGCGGCGGCGGCCCGGTTCGGGCTCCCCGTGGCCGGTTCGACGCTCGGGGTACTGGTGGAGCGTTCGCCGGTCCCCGAGGGTCGGTGGCCCGCCGAGGCGCTCTCGGACCTCCTCGTCCTGCTGGGCTCCGGTGAGGGCCAGGTGCCGGTCGTCGAGGCGTTGGATCGGAGCGGGTTGTGGGAGCGGATGATCCCCGAGTGGTCAGAGGTGAGGGATCTGCCCGCCAGGGACCGGGCTCACGTCTACACCGTCGATCGTCACCTGGTCCAGACCGCGGTGGAGGCCTCCCGGCTGACCACCTCGGTCGCGCGCGCAGATCTGCTCCTGCTGTCTGCGCTGCTGCACGACCTCGGCAAGAGTCGCGAGGGCGACCACAGCGAGACGGGCGCAGAGATGGTCGGCCCCATCGTGCGACGGATGGGGCTCGATCCCGACGACGTCGACACCCTGGTCCGGATCGTCCGGCACCACCTGCTGCTGGCCGTGACCGCGACCAGGCGTGACCCCTCGGACCCGGCGACGGCCGACTCCGTGCTGGCCACGCTCGACCGGGACGCGACCGCCTTCGACGTGCTCGCCACGCTCACCGAGGCCGATTCGCTGGCCACAGGGCCGACGGTCTGGACCCCGGGCAGGGCCAGGGCACACGCGATGCTGGTCGATGCGTGCCGGGACCGGATGGGGTCGCAACCTGGCGCGGTGGAGGCGCCGACCGTCGACGCCACCCGGCCGCACGGCCCCCCCGACGTCGTGGTGGACCTGCGCCCCGCCGGGACGGGGACCAATCACGAGATCACCCTCGTGGTCCCGGGCTCGGGCAAGTCCCTCGCGGTGACGGCCGAGGTCCTCGCCGCGCACCGGCTGGAGATCGTCGACGCGGAGATCGACCTGCGCCCACCCGGTGGGGTACGCGCGAGGATGACGGTGTCCACCCGTTTCGGCGACCCCGTCGACCCGAAGGTCCTCCGCCAGGACCTGCGCCGGGCGGTAGACTCCGGGGTGTCGGCCTCGCTGAGGGCCGCGCTCGCACGCAACGCCTCCCGCCTGATCGGACCGCCCCAGGCCAGGTCCTCGGTCCTGGTCAATCGACGGACGGATGCCGACGGCATCCTGCTCGAGGTGCGGGCCGAGGACAGACCGGGGTTGTTCGCCAAGGTCATCGCGTCGATCCTGGGCAAGGGGGCGAGGATCGACTGGGTCGTGGTGCGGACCCGCGGCGCCGCGGTCGAGGACGTCTTCGCACTGTCCGGCCCCGGAGCGGTGCTCAGCACGGCCACGGAGGTGGAGTCGCTGCTTCCCCGGCGCGATCCCGCCACGCCCGGCGTGGGGCGTGCCGATACCCTGTGAGCAGTCGTCGTCGACGACGCCGGGGCCACCACGCCCCCGGCCCGCGACCCAGGGAGCTGTAGCCGTGTTCGATTCCTTGTCCGATCGCCTGGCAGGTGCGCTCAAGGACCTGCGCGGGAAGGGGCGGCTCAGCGACGCCGACATCGACGCGACGGCGCGCGAGATCCGCCTGGCGCTGCTCGAGGCGGACGTCGCCCTTCCCGTCGTGCGCACGTTCATCTCGCGCGTCAAGGAACGGGCCAAGGGATCCGAGGTGTCCGAGGCCCTCAACCCCGCGCAGCAGGTCGTCAAGATCGTCGACGCCGAACTCACCGCGATCCTGGGTGGCCAGGCGCGGCGCATCGAGTTCGCCAAGCAACCCCCGACGGTGATCATGCTCGCCGGTCTGCAGGGTGCGGGTAAGACCACTCTGGCGGGAAAGCTCGCGTACTGGCTCAAGGGCCAGGGTCACACCCCGCTCCTCGTCGCGTGCGACCTGCAGCGGCCGGGTGCGGTCGACCAGCTCCGGATCGTCGGCGAGCGCGCCGGCGTGCAGGTCTTCGCACCCCATCCCGGCACGTCCGTCGGGGGAGACGGCGAGGTCGTCGGCGTGCAGGAGCCGGTGTCCGTGGCCCAGCGGGGCCTCGCGCACGCCCGTGCCAAGATGCACGACGTCGTGATCGTCGACACCGCCGGCCGGTTGGGTATCGACGAGGAGCTCATGGCCCAGGCCAGGGGCATCCGTGACGCGGTCCAGCCGGACGAGACCTTCTTCGTCCTCGACGCGATGATCGGCCAGGACGCGGTGATGACCGCGGAGGCCTTCCGCGAGGGGGTCGGCTTCACCGGCGTCGTCCTGACCAAGCTCGACGGCGACGCCCGTGGCGGCGCCGCGCTGAGCGTCCGTGAGCTCACCGGCACCCCGATCATGTTCGCCTCCGACGGCGAGAAGCTCGAGGACTTCGACGTCTTCCACCCCGACCGCATGTCGAGCCGGATCCTCGGCATGGGCGACGTGCTCTCGCTCATCGAGCAGGCCGAGACCGTCTTCGACGCCAAGGACGCGGAGAAGACCGCGGCCAAGATCGGCTCGGGGGAGCTCACGCTCGAGGACTTCCTCGACCAGATGCTGATGATCCGCAAGATGGGCCCCATCGGAAACCTGCTGGGAATGCTGCCCGGGGGCAAGGAGATGAAGGCGGCCGTCGGCGACATCGACGAGAAGTACCTGGACCGTATCCAGGCGATCATCCGGGGGATGACGCCGGAGGAGCGTGCCGATCCGAAGATCATCAACGGATCCCGCCGCCAGCGCATCGCCAAGGGTTCCGGTGTCACGGTCACCGACGTCAACCAGCTGGTGGACCGGTTCTTCGAGGCCCGCAAGATGATGAGCCGCATGGCGGGTCAGATGGGCATGCCCGGAGCCGGCCGGAAGAACCAGCGCAAGGGCAAGAAGGGCAAGGGCAAGGGCCGCGGGCCGACCCAGCCCAAGAACAGGGGAATGATGCCCGGTGGGATGCCGGGGATGCCTCCGGGGATGCCGGGGATGCCGGGGATGCCCCCCGGAGGGATGCCGGATCTGTCCCAGATGCCGCCCGGACTCGACAAGCTCCCCCCGGGACTCGAGGGCATCGATCTGAACGACCTGAAGTTCCCCAAGCGCTGACCCGGTCGGCCGCGCGGGCACCGATTGGTACCAGCGGTGGCGGGGCGTTTAGACTGGTGCGCTGGACGCCGTCACCGGTGGGTCCCGTCGTGCTGGTCGCGAACGGGTGCCCGCGCCGAACGGCGGTCACCCGGAAGGCGAAACCGGGCCCCGCAACAGGTGCGGGAGTCGCTGAATCGCCACGTGACCCGCAAGAGAAAGCGAGACGCCACATGGCCGTCAAGATCAAGCTCACCCGCCTCGGCAAGATCCGTAACCCGCAGTACCGGGTGGTCGTGGCCGACGCCCGCACCCGCCGCGACGGACGCGCCATCGAGACGATCGGGCTCTACCGCCCCAAGGAGGAGCCGAGCTTCATCCAGATCGACTCCGAGCGTGCGCAGTACTGGCTCGGCGTGGGCGCCCTGCCCACCGAGGCCGTCGAGGCGCTCCTCAAGATCACCGGCGACTGGCAGAAGTTCAAGGGCCTCGAGGGCACCGAGGGCACCCTCCGGGTCGCCGAGCCCAAGCCCAGCAAGCTGGAGCTGTTCAACAAGGCGCTCGAGGAGGCCCAGGGCGAGCCGTCCGCCGAGGCCATCACCACCAAGCGCAAGGCCGAGAAGGCCAAGAAGGCCGAAGAGGCGAAGAAGGCCGAGGACGACGCGAAGAAGGCCGCCGCCGAGGCCTCCGAGGCCGAGTCCGCCGAGGCCGGGTCGCCCGACGCCGAGAACGCCGAGGCCTGAGTCCGATGAGTGACATGGTCGTCGACGCCGTCGACCATCTCGTCCGCGGCATCGTGTCGGATCCCGACGCGGTGTCCGTCAGGTCGAGCGGCGGTCGGCGCGGCACGGTGATCCGCGTGACCGTGTCGCCCGAGGACCTCGGACGCGTCATCGGCCGCGGCGGCCGTACCGCCTCCGCGATCCGGACGATCGTCTCCGCCGTCGGCGGGCCGGACGTGCGGGTCGACGTGGTCGACACCGACCGCTAGTCCCACTCGGAACCCACCCGCACCGGAAGGACACCATGGAACTCGTCGTGGGCCGCGTCGTCAAATCCCACGGAGTCCGCGGTGAGCTGGTGGTGGATGTGCGGACCGACTCGCCCCGTGACCGTTTCGCGGTGGGCGAGCGCCTGCTGGGCCGCACCGGCAAGGGGAACAACGTCACGGACCGAGAGGTCACCGTAGAAGCCGCCCGGGATCATTCCGGGCGGCTTCTCGTGCGCCTGGAGGGCGTCTCGGACCGCAACTCCGCCGACGAGTTGCGCGGGATGCTCCTGCTCGTGGACTCCGAGGCGTTGCCGGAGACCGGGGATCCGGACGAGTTCCATGACCACCAACTGGTGGGCCTGCGGGCCCTCGACACCGGTGGGGCAGAACTCGGTGAGGTCACCGAGGTCGTCCACACGCCGGGTGGGGAACTGCTCGCGGTGCGCCTCGCGAACGGTGCGGACGCGCTCGTGCCGTTCGTCACCCGGATCGTGCCCGAGGTGGACCTGGGTTCCGGTACGTGCGTCATCGACCCACCGGAGGGACTACTCGATCTGGGGACCTCGTGACGGGGACCGACGACACGGTTCCCGCTCCGCGACTCCGGCTCGACGTCGTCACCGCGTTCCCGGACTATCTCGCCCCGCTCCGTCTGGCGCTGCCCGGGCGGGCCATCGATCGCGGAATCCTGGATCTCGAGGTCCACGACCTCCGTGCGTGGGCCCACGACGTGCACCGGTCCGTCGACGACACCCCGTTCGGTGGGGGCCCCGGCATGGTCATGAGGCCGACGGTCTGGGGTGAGGCTCTCGACGAGCTGGTACCCCCGCCCGCGGACGACTCCGCAGAACGGTCTCTCCTCATCGTGCCCACTCCCGCCGGCCGGCCCTTCACCCAGGACGACGCCCACCGGTACGCCCGTCGCGGTCACCTGCTCTTCGCCTGCGGCAGATACGAGGGGATCGACCAGCGGGTGATCGACGAGGCCTCCACACGGATGGACGTGGAAGAGGTGAGCATCGGCGACTACGTGCTCATCGGGGGAGAGGTGGCGGTCCTGGTGATGGCGGAGGCCGTCGTCAGGCTCCTGCCGGGAGTCCTGGGCAACCAGCGCAGCCATGAGGAGGACTCCTTCTCCGACGGGCTACTCGAGGGGCCGAGCTACACCCGACCCGAGGAGTGGCGGGGACGGCCGGTTCCCGCGGTGCTCAGGAGCGGCGACCACGCGAAGATCGCGCGGTGGCGGCGAGACGAGTCACTGCGACGCACCGCGCAGCGCCGACCTGAGCTGCTCGACGGCGCAGATCTCCGTCCGGCGGACCTGGAGACGCTCGCCTCCGTCGGCTGGACGCCCCGCGCGGGCTGATTTGGGGCGGGCGGGCCGGGAATGGCACACTAGCGAGGTTGATCATCCGGGCGCATCCGTGCGTCCGCGAACGGTCGCGCTGATCCGGGCACGAACCGGTCGTCCCGCCGGGAGGCGGGCGCCAGGGTCCTCTGTCCTCAATTCCTGACATCCGAGGAACACAATGAACACTCTCGACTTCATCGACAACAAGTCTCTCCGCGACGACATTCCGGCGTTCCGCCCCGGCGACACGCTCGACGTGCACGTCAAGGTCATCGAGGGCTCCAAGGAGCGCGTCCAGGTCTTCAAGGGTGTCGTGATCCGCCGCCAGGGCGGTGGCGTCCGGGAGACCTTCACCGTCCGCAAGGTCTCCTTCGGCGTCGGCGTCGAGCGCACCTTCCCGGTGCACTCGCCCACCATCGACCACATCGACGTCCTGACCCGCGGAGACGTCCGTCGCGCCAAGCTGTACTACCTCCGCAACCTCCGCGGCAAGGCCGCGAAGATCAAGGAGAAGCGCTGAGCGCGTAGAGCGGGTCGGACTCGGCCGCCGTGTGCGGTGGCCGATCGACTACGCTCGTCCGGGTGAGCAGCACCGAATCACCTGGACAGAACCCCTCCGAGCCGGGCCCCCGAGAAGACGGGGACCCGGCTCGAGGCGTGGGTGGAGGCCGACGCGACGCGCGGACCACCGAGAAGAAGGGCCAGCCCTGGTACATCGAGATCCCCCTGCTGGTGGTGATCGCCCTGGTGCTGGTGTTCGTCTTCCAGACCTTCGTCGGGCGGGTCTACCAGATCCCGTCGGAGTCGATGGAGCCCACGCTGCACGGGTGTGCCGGCTGCACGGGTGACCGGATCTTCGTGGACAAGATCTCGTACCGGTTCGGCGATCCGCAGCCCGGGGACGTCGTGGTGTTCGAGGGGCCGGATTCCTGGAACCAGGGATACCAGTCCATCCGTTCGGACAACCCGGTGATACGGACCCTGCAGGACATCGGAGGGGTCATCGGCATCGTCCCGCCCGACCAGAACGACATGGTCAAGCGCGTGGTCGCCGTGGGCGGACAGACCGTGGGCGGGTGCTCTCCGGACGGCGGCCTCCTCGTGGACGGGGAGCCCCTGGACGAGCCCTACCTCAACGCGGAGCCCGCACTCGAACGCAACCCACTCAACTGCGCGTTCGGCCCGGTCACCGTTCCGGAGGGCAACTACTGGGTGATGGGTGACAACCGGGGCAATTCCGCCGACTCCCGCTACCACATGGGCGACGAGTTCCAGGGCACCGTCCCCGGGGGGAACATCATCGGCAAGGTGCAGGCCATCATCCTCCCGTTCAACCGGATCGGGTCCGTCCCCTCGCCGGACATCAACGCGGGGTGAGCCCGGTCCGACCGGGCCGGGTCAGGGTGACCCGGCGTGACGGACGGCTGGCACTCGAGGCGGCCCTGGGACGGCGCGGCCTCGGCCCGGTCGCCGGGGTCGACGAAGCCGGGCGCGGATCGTGCGCGGGTCCGCTGGTGGTGGCGGCATGCGTGCTGGGGGACCGGCTCGCCCCCGACCTCGCCGACCTCGACGACTCCAAGAAGTTGTCCCCGCCCACCCGGGAACGGCTCCACGACGCCGTGCTGCGGAGGGCGACCGCCGTGTCCGTGGTGGTGATCGAGTCCGATCGGATCGACGAGCGGGGTGTGCACCGGTGCAACCTCGAGGGGATGCGTCGTGCGGTGGCCGCTCTCGACCCGGCACCGGGCTTCGTCCTCACCGACGGGTTCGCCGTGGACGGGCTCGGATGCCAGTCCACGGCGGTGATCGGGGGCGACGCGGTCGTCGCATCCATCGCCGCCGCGAGTGTCCTCGCAAAGGTCACCCGCGATCGGATTATGGTGGACCTCGACCCGAGGTACCCGGGCTACGGGTTCGCCGCCCACAAGGGGTACAGCACCGCGGGTCACGCCAGGGCGATCGAGCAGCTCGGTCCCAGCGACATCCACCGGATGTCGTACGCCAACGTCCGTCGCGCCGCCCAGGCGCATTCGAGGAGCAGCACTAGATGAGCGCCGAGGATCTGGAGAACTACGAGACCGAGATGGAGCTCTCGCTGTACCGCGAGTACCGCGACATCGTCGGTCAGTTCACCTACGTCGTCGAGACGGAGCGGCGCTTCTATCTCGCGAACGCGGTCGAACTGATCCCGAGGTCCGCGGACGGTGAGGTCTACTTCGACGTCCGGATGTCGGACGCCTGGGTGTGGGACATGTACCGGCCTGCCCGTTTCGTGAAGTACGTGCGGGTCCTGACCTTCAAGGACGTCAACATCGAGGAGCTCGACAAGCCCGAACTCCGCCTCCCGGAGTAGTACCCGGCGGCTGGTCCTCCACAGCCTCCGGCGCCTCCACAGGGTGCTCCCGGCCCGATCCGCGTCCAGCGGATCGGGCC
>NZ_JAALEC010000195.1:0-2743 GCF_014145205.1 Dietzia sp. DQ11-44 | reverse complement strand
GTGTCACGGCCCCCGTGCTCGCGGGTAGCCGCCCACGCGAGCGCGAGCGCGACCGAGTCCGCCGGGCCGATGGCGTGGCGCAGCATCGAGTGCAGCACCTCCGGTAGGCGCCGGGCGTCGACCTCCCCGCGCTGGGCCAGCCCCTCGAGCCCGTGGGACAGGGTGTACATCCCGGAGGGGAAGGACGAGTCGGTGAACTGCAACGCGAGCAGCAGCCGCGACAGATCGGTGCCGCTCATGCCAGGTAGTGCAGCTGGGCCAGCGGCAGCGTGGTGGCCGGGGCGATGGTGGCGGGCTCGCCGTCGACGGTGACGACGTAGGTCTCGGGATCCACCTCGATGGTCGGGCAGCGGTCGTTGCGGACCATGTCCTTCTTGCCGATCCCGCGGCAGCCGCGCACGGGCAGGCACGGCGAGGTCAGGCCCAGTTCCTCTGGCACGCCGGCCTCGATCGCCGCGGAGGACAGGAACGTCACCCGCGTGGACTGCAACGCCCCTCCGTACGCGCCGAACATCGGCCGGTAGATCACCGGCTGCGGCGTGGGCAGCGACGCGTTGGGATCGCCCATCGGCGCCCACACGATCATCCCGCCCTTGATGATCAGCGACGGCTTGGCCGCGAACGAGTCCACCGGCCACACCACCAGGTCCGCGAGCTTGCCTGGCTCGATCGAGCCCAGGTGGTCGGCGATGCCCGCGGCGATGGCGGGGTTGATGGTCATCTTGGCGACGTAGCGCAACACGCGCTCGTTGTCGTTGCGGTCGGTGTCCTCGGGCAGCGGCCCTCGCTCGACGCGGCAGTGGTGCGCGGTCTGGAACGCCCGCTGCCAGGACTCGCCGATCCGACCCATCGCCTGCGAATCCGACGAGAAGATCGAGATGATGCCCTCGTCGTGCAGCACGGTCTCGGCGGCGATGGTCTCGGCCCGCACGCGGGAGTCGGCGAAGCTGACGTCCTCGGGGATGTCGTGCGACAGGTGGTGGCAGACCATCACCATGTCGAGCAGCTCGTCGACCGAGTTGACCGTGTACGGCAGCGTCGGGTTGGTGGAGGCGGGCAGGACGTTGGGCTCGCCGCACACCCGCAGGATGTCGGGCGCGTGGCCGCCGCCGGCGCCCTCGGAGTGGAAGGTGTGGATGGTCGAGTCGCCGAACGCGGCGCGGGTGTCCTCGTAGAAGCCGGACTCGTTGAGGGTGTCGGTGTGGATCGCGACCTGCACGTCGTACTGGTCGGCGACCTCCTGCACGCAGCGGATGGCCGCCGGGGTGGTCCCCCAGTCCTCGTGGATCTTCAGCCCGGCCGCCCCGGCCACGATCTGCTCGACCGCCGACTCGGGCTGGGAGGTGTTGCCCTTGCCCAGGATCCCGATGTTCACCGGCAGCCCGTCGGCGGCCTGCAGCATCCGGCCGATGTTCCAGGCGCCCGGCGTGCAGGTGGTCCCCTTGGTGCCCTCGGACGGGCCGGTCCCTCCGCCGAACATGGTGGTCACCCCGTTGGACAGGGCCTCGTCCACCTGCTGTGGGGCGATGAAGTGGATGTGGGTGTCCACTCCCCCGGCGGTGACGATCTTGTGCTCGCCCGCCACCACCTCCGTGCCGGGGCCGATCACCAGCTCGGGGTGCACTCCGTCCTGCAGGTGCGGGTTCCCGGCCTTGCCCACGGCCACGATCCGGCCGTCGCGAATCCCGATGTCGCCCTTGACCACGCCGATCACGGCGTCGAGGATCGTGGCCCCGGTGATTACCAGGTCGAGCGCGCCCGAGGCCCGCGTGCCGGCCGGGTCCTGCGCCATGCCGTCCCGGATCGCCTTGCCGCCGCCGTAGACGGCCTCCTCGCCGTAGCCGGACGTCCCGTCGGTGGTGACGGCGTTGTGATCAGTGGTGATCTCGACGGTCAACACCGTGTCCGCCAACGTCAGTCGGTCCCCGACCGTGGGTCCGTAGATGTCGGTGTAGGTCGCGCGCGGGAGCACGGTCGGCGGGCCCTCGGCGACGGGAACACCGTCCGCGGGCGGCCGGGCCTCGTTGTCGTCGTCATCGGCCACGTCCGCGCTGTCGCAGAGGAACCCGCCGTCGCGCATGCGCCCCATCGCCCGCTCACGCACGGCCGGATCGTCGAGACGACCGTCGACCAGCCCGGAGAAGCCGTGGCAGACGCGCTCGCCGGCGTAGTCCACCAGCCGCACCGTGCGGGTCTGACCGGGTTCGAACCGCACCGCCAGGCCCGCGCCGATCGCCAGGTGGCGCCCGTAGGCGGCGGGCCGGTCGAACCGGAGCTCGCGGTTGGCCTCGAAGAAGTGGTAGTGCGAGCCCACCTGGACGGCGCGGTCGCCGGTGTTGGTCACCGCGAGTTCGACGGTCGCGCGCCCGGCGCCCAGCGTGATGTCGCCGTCGCCGTACTGGTACTTCCCGGATCCGGACATCGCGCTCCTCGGGGTCGGTGCGGTGGTGGGTTGGTGGAGTGGGGGCTAGTGCGAGTGGGTGTGGACGCTGCCGTCGGCCGCCACGTGGGAGTGGGCGTAACCGTGGCCGTCCTCGGCGTCGAGTGCCGCGTCGATGCCGTCCCGTCCGTGATCGAGCCGGTGGACCGCCTCGCGCACGCGGGTGTCGATCACGCTGCGCAACACCGCCGGGCCCAGGAGGTACTCGCCCTCGCCGGGCAGGTCCCGGCCGGTGACCGGCGCCGGTGCCAACGTGGCGCTCACGACCACCGGGCGCTCCGACCCGAGCGCATCGAGCCGAGC
>NZ_JAALEC010000194.1:0-2562 GCF_014145205.1 Dietzia sp. DQ11-44 | reverse complement strand
AGGCCGGTGCCGCCGGCGGGTTCGCCCACGTCGTCGGCGTGGACCGCGGCGCGGGCCGCGACGTCCTGCTCCGGGAGGGTGCCGACATCGTCGTCGTCGACCTGGCCGAACTGATCCCCGGGCTGACGGGGGCGCGGTCATGACACCCGTCCCCCCCGGGCGCGGCCCGGTCCACGACACGATCGGCCAGTCCGTCCCCGGCAACATCCGGACCACCTACGGCGTCAACCTCCGGAGCCACCTCGAGGTGCCGGAGATCAACCGCTCCACGCACCCCGCGGACCCGTGGCGCTGGGTGGAGACAAACCCCAAGGCCTCCCCGCTCGGGGTCTCCGAGACGCAGTTCGCCGTGGCCAACGGCTACCTGGGCATGCGCGGCAACCCCGAGGAGGGTCGCGACTCGGTCCACCACGGCACCTTCGTCAACGGCTTCCACGAGACCTGGCACATCCAGCACGCCGAGGACGCCTACGGGCTCGCGCGCGAGGGCCAGACGATGATCCAGGCCCCGGACACCAAGACGATCCGCATTTATGTGGACGACGAGCCGCTCCGCCTGTCCGTGGCCGACCTCGAGCACTACGAGCGCAGCATCGACTTCCGCGACGGTGTCCTGCGCCGCGAGGTCGTGTGGCGCACCCCCGCCGGCAAGAAGGTCGTCATCCGCTCCAGCCGGATGGTGTCGATGGTGGAGAAGCACCTCGCGGTGATGACCTACGAGATCGAACTCCCCGACGAGCCCGCGCCCGTCGTGATCTCCTCGCAGGTCCTCAACAGGCAGGACGGGGAGAACGAGTACAGCTCCTCGGAGGGTGCCCCGGCACAGGGTTTCGACCCCCGTCGCGCGGAGGGGCTCGAGCACCGCGTGCTCGACCCCCAGGTCACCGAGGATCAGGGCGGTTACCACGTGCACGGCTACCGGTGCGCCAACTCGGGGATGACGATCGCCGTCGCCGTGGACCACATCTTCGAGACCGAGGACGACGTGGCCATGAGCCACGAGATCGACGACGACTCGTCCAAGGTCGTCTACCACGCCCACGCCACCCCGGGGCGAGTGCTCAAGTTGACCAAGCTGGCGGCGTACCACACCTCCGAGGTCGTCCCCGCCCGCGAACTGGCCGACCGGTGCTCGCGCACCCTGGGCCGGGCCCGCGTGCGCGGGGTCGAGGACCTGCACCGCACCCAGCGGGACTGGTACGACCACTTCTGGGACCGCGCCGACGTCGAGGTGGAAGGGCCTGCGGAGACGCAGCAGGCCATCCGCTTCAATCTGTTCCAGCTGGCGCAGGCGTCCGCCCGGGCCGAGTACAACGGCATCGCCGCCAAGGGTGTCACGGGCAGCGGCTACTCCGGCCACTACTTCTGGGACACCGAGACCTACGTCCTGCCGTTCCTCACCTACACCGTGCCGCGGTTCGCCCGGAACGCCCTGCGCTTCCGCTACAACATGCTCGACAAGGCACGCGACCGGGCCAAGTACCTGTCGGTCAAGGGCGCCCTCTATCCGTGGCGGACCATCAACGGCGAGGAGGCGTCGGCGTACTACGAGGCCGGTACCGCGCAGTACCACATCAACGCCGACATCGCGCACGCCCTGGTCAAGTACCTGTGGGCCACCGACGACCAGGAGTTCATGATCCGCGAGGGCGTGGACATGCTGGTCGAGACCGCACGGATGTGGGTCTCGCTCGGGTTCTTCGCCGACGACGGCTGCTTCAACATCCACGGCGTCACCGGGCCCGACGAGTACACCACCGTGGTGGACAACAACCTGTTCACCAACGCCATGGCGAGGTTCAACCTGGTGGCCGCCGCGATCGCGTGCAAGCGGATCGCCGAGCTGGGTGACGGCCGGTGGGCGGGGATCTGCCGGCGCCTGAAGATCGACGACGGCGAGATCGCGGAATGGCGGCGCGCCGCCGAGAGCATGGTGATCGCCTATGACGAGGAACTGGGCGTGCACCCGCAGGACCAGGACTTCCTCGCCAAGGAGGTCTGGGACCAGGATCTCGAGGACCCGCGCCGACCGCTGCTGCTGCACTTCCACCCGCTGGTGATCTACCGGCACCAGGTGCTCAAGCAGGCCGACGTGGTGCTGGCGATGTTCCTGCGCGGCGACGAGTTCTCCGAAGCGGAGAAGCGCGCGAACTTCGAGTACTACGACCCGCTCACCACCGGTGACTCGACGCTGTCCGCGGTGGTGCAGTCGATCATCGCCGCCGAGATCGGGTACTGCGACGAGGCGTTCGAACACTTCCAGAAGGCGCTCGTCGTGGACCTGGCCGATGTGCACGGCAACGCCACCGACGGTATCCACGTGGCCTCCACCGGAGGGGTCTGGTCCGCGCTCGTGAGCGGGTTCGGCGGGATGCGCGACTACCGGGGCGACATCTCGTTCGACCCCCGGGTGCCCGCGGAGTGGGGCGCGGTGACGTTCCGGCTGACCGTGCGCGGGACGCACGTGCGGGTCCGGTGCACCCACACGGAGATCACGATCGACAACCTCAACGGCGCGGACTTCGAGTGCACGGTGCAGGGGCAGCCGGTGACCGTACCCGC
>NZ_JAALEC010000193.1:0-5137 GCF_014145205.1 Dietzia sp. DQ11-44 | reverse complement strand
GTCGGCCGGAGTCGACGAGCCCCACCGCGCCCGGGATCACCGCGCCCGGCGCCACGTGGATGGACCCGGTGGCGACGGCCAGGGCGCACGCGTCCAGGACGTCGGCCATGGCGCGGTGTCCGGTGCGGCCGACGGTGACGAACTCACTGCGGATCTGCCGACCGTCGGGCGTGGTGACGTTGGTGGGGAGCTCCCGGGCGCCGACGGTGGCGTAGGTGGTGAACCCGGGCGCGGGGACGTTGTCGACGACGACGATGTCGCAGTGCCACTCTGTGGTCTGACCCTCCTCGTCGGCTTCCGTCTCGTGCGGGTAGCGCAGGACGCGGACCGACTCGGCCACGTCGAGGAGACCCTCGAGGCCGGAGAGGTCAGCCTTGTCCGGGCCCGGGACGGTGCTCGCGTCGCTCACGCCAGGTCACGCAACCGCGGCTCGAGGTCGGTCTTGAACAGGTCCAGGAACCGCTTCTGGTCGTGGCCCGGCGCGTGGAACACGAGGTGGTTCAGGCCCGCGTCGACGTACTGCTTGACCTGCGCCACGGCGTCGTCGGGGTCCGAGGCGACGATCCAGCGCTTGGCGACCTGCTCGATGGGCAGCTCGTCGGCCAGGCGCTCCATCTCCCGCGGCGAGTCCACGGAGTGCTTCTGCTCGGGGGTCAGCGACAGCGGCGCCCAGAAGCGGCAGTTCTCCAGGGCCGCGGCCGGGTCGGGGTCGTAGCTGATCTTGATCTCGATCATCCGGTCGATCCGGGAGGAGTCACGGTCGTTGATCCCGGCACCCTCCTCCACCGCCGGCAGGAGCTTGTCGGTGTAGAGCTCCATGCCCTTGCCCGAGGTGCAGATGAAGCCGTCGCCCACCCGGCCGGCGTACTTGGCCACCACGGGTCCGCCGGCGGCGATATAGACCGGCACGCCACCCTCGGGCACGTCGTAGAGGAACGCATCCTTGGTGGTGTAGAAATCGCCGTCGAAGTTGGTGGTCTCGCCGGTCCACAGCTCGCGCATGAGCCGGACTGACTCGCGCAGGCGGGCGAACCGCTCCTTGAACTCCGGCCACTGCCCCTGGTGGCCCGTGGCGATCTCGTTGAGCGCCTCGCCGGTGCCCACGCCGAGGAAGATGCGGTCCGGGTAGAGGCACGCCATGGTGGCGAAGGCCTGCGCGAGCACCGCCGGGTTGTAGCGGAACGTGGGGGTGAGCACGGATGTGCCCAGCTGCAGCCGCTCGGTGCGCTCCCCCACGGCCGTCATCCACGCCAGGGAGAACGGGGCGTGGCCGCCGTCGTGGCGCCACGGCTGGAAGTGGTCCGAGACCGTGGCCGAGTCCATGCCCGCCTGCTCCGCCAGGACCGCGTACTCGACCAGGTCACGCGGGCCGAACTGCTCGGCCGAGGCCTTGTAACCGAGCTTCAGTGCGGAGGTGGGGGGCATCGACGACTCCTCGTGGGTTGTGTGAGTGACTTCACCGACGTGGTGGTCGGGGCACTGCCATCGAGTATGCCAGCGCCATCGCGAGCGAGTTCCGGACTTGACAGCCGTGGGGTCTCGCCCTAACTGCCTCACACTTCACTCCCGGACCACTGAGAACCCGTAGACAACTCCGTACTTCTCGCCAGGTAACAACTTCAGGTGAGTCGAAGCGTTGTGGCGAAGATACCGCCACGGATGGCAATCGAAGGGGCGGCGCCGGGCGGCCGTCAACCAGGAGACCGGGACGATCGTCTACATCCGCTGACACGAGGCGCGACATGCCGATATCGGTGTGAGATTTGCCACTCGCCGGGGGCGGTCGTAACGATTCGGCCACCGGCGACCATACTCTGGATGAAGCGGCGATCATGGCGGGCCAGCCCGTGCCGGAGCCCCCTCCTCCGGACTGATCGCCGAGTGATGGCTTTCGGAGGAGCTATGCGGATTCGACACGCGGCCACCGCGCTGGTCGCCCTCGGCTCCGCTTCCGCCTGTGCACTCGGCGCCACGGTGATCCTCCAGGACCGCGAGGACGACGCCCGCGAGTCGGCGCTGCGCAGCTCCTCCTGGTCAGTGCAGGCCTCCACCGACTTCGGCACCACCTGGACCGCACCCATCTCCACCTACGGCGGGCACTTCCCCGTGCGCGTGGACACCGCCGGGCTCCGCAACCGTTCCGCGTACCAACCCCTGACCCTGCGGACGAGCGTCGACTCCCGCTCGGAGGCTCATGTGATGATCGGCAGGGGCGCGCTGGTGGAGGGCGACCCCACGACCGCCGCCAACGTCCGGATCCGGGCCGTCACCACCAGCGGAGGCGCCTGCGCCGCGCCCACGTTCAGCAGCGGTACCTCCAGCATCCTGGTCGGTGACGCGACTCTGCCGGAGCCGGTGGACGCCGCCACCGTCGACGAACCCCTGGTGCTGCCCGCCGCCACCCGCACCACCCCGGGAGCGCCCGTCACCGTGTGCCTCGAGCTGAGCATGAACTCGGCGTCCCCCGCGCCCGACTCGGTGCTGATGCTCGCCTGGCCCATCGACATCACCCGCGCGGACGCCGGAACCTGACCGACCCGTCACCCGACCGGCGGTCGGTCACACCCGCCAGGCCGGGTTCACGAACCGTCCTGGATCGCCTCACGCCGTCGCGCGGCCATCCGGTAAGCCTGCTCGTGCGCGGCCATGACCTTCCCCGGATCCGCGCCCTCGACGCGCGGCGGCGGCGACCGGGGTTCATCGATGGCCGTGCGCACCGCCCATGTCAAGGTGCCGGGGTCCTTGGGGTCGTACACCTCGCCCGAATGCTCGTCCGGATCGCAGCGGTCGAACCACTGCTCACGGAGGAAGCCCACGGCCGGCAGCACGGGCGCCACCCCCAGGTCCCGGCACAGCTCCAGCCAGGTGGAGTGGGTGGCGAAACGATACGGCAGGACACACACGTCGAGGGCGGCGAACTCGGCGAGCACGGGCCCCAGGTCGCGGGCCTCGTAACGGATCAACCGCACGGACTCCCACCCGCCCTCCGCCGCGAGCTCGGCCACCAGGTGGTGCCCGCCGCTCTCGCGGTCCTCACCGCACGCGTCACGCCACGCCTGCGCCTCCACGACGATCCGCAGATGCGCGTTCCGCCGGCCGGTCGCCACCGGCGCCAACAGGTCGAGCAGCTCGGGCCCCTCGATGTTCTCGCCCATCCGTTCCAACAGCACACCCACGACGGTGTCCCCGGGCGCCCGGAGGTGCGTGGAGGCGCGGATGGCCGACGAGATCTCCGCCTCGTCGAGTAGCCGAGGATGCGGCACCACCATCGCCTGCACACCCCACCGCACCCACAGTTCCCAAGCGGCGACCTCGGTGAGCGTGAGCACCTGTGCGGCGGCCCCCACGAGCGCGCCGGTGTGCCCCCGGTGCGGCTGCGAGTCCTCGTGCGAGGGGTAGACGATGTCGTGCACGGTCAGCACCATCGGGACCCCGGCGCGGGACAGGTGCTCGATCATGTCGCGGGCGCTCTCCGGCTCGAGATAGTCGTAACCGAAGTGCACGTGGGCCACATTCAGGCTCCCCAGGTCGCGGTCGGGGATCGGACGGGCGTCCTTCGCGTACGTGCCCGGGTGGGATTCACCGTTGACCACGCCCGGCCGCACCGGGACCATTTCGATGTGTCCCGACGACGCCAGTCCGGTGATCCTGCGGACGGCCGGGTGGGCTGCGGGCAGCACCGCCACCCTCGTCTGGGACGCGCCGCCATGTGACCGCATGAAACTTAGTTTAGACCCCTACGCAAGTCCTCGATGAGGTCTCCGGCGAACTCGAGCCCCACCGAGAGTCGGACCACGTTGTCGGTGATCCCCACCGCGGCACGCGCCTCCGGCTCCATGGACGCATGGGTGGTGGTCGCGGGATGGGTCACCAGGGACTTGGCGTCGCCGAGGTTGTTGGAGATGTCGATGACCCTCAGCGCGTTGAGGAGTGAGAAGCAGCGCTGCTTGCCGCGGTCCACCTCGTCGTCGTCGAACTTCAGACCGAACGTCACCACCGACCCGCCGCCCGACATCTGCTCCGTGGCCAGGGCGTACTGCGGGTGCGAGGGCAGCATCGAGTACCGCACCCACTCCACCGCGTCGTGCGACTCGAGAAACCGCGCCACCTCCAGCGCGTTGGCGGACATGCGCTCGACTCGCAGGCTCATGGTCTCCAGGCCCTTGAGCAGCACCCAGGCGTTGAAGGCGCTCATACCGAAGCCTGCATGACGCATCAGGTTCTGCACGGGTCCGGAGATGTACTCCTCCGGCCCCAGCACGGCGCCGCCCAGGACGCGGCCCTGACCGTCGATGTGCTTGGTGGTGGAATAGACCACGATGTCCGCGCCCAGCTCGAGCGGCTTCTGGTGCAGGACGGTGGCGAAGACGTTGTCCACCACCACCTGCGCACCCGCCGCGTGCGCCAGCTCGCAGACCGCGCGCACGTCCACCAGCTCCTGCATGGGGTTGGAGGGCGACTCGAAGAACACCGCGTCGGTCGGCTCACTGAGCGCCTCGCGCCACTGGTCCAGGTCGGAGCCGTCCACGAACACCGTCTCCACGCCCCAGCGCGGCAGGATCTCGTTGCAGATCACGAAACACGAGCCGAACAGTGCCCGCGAGGCCACCAGCCGCGAGCCGTTGCCCAGCAGCGCGGCCAGCGAGACGAACACCGCCGACATGCCGGAACTGGTGGCGAAGCACGCCTCGGCGCCCTCGATCTGCCGCAGCCGCTCCTGGAACATCGCCACGGTGGGGTTGCCGTAGCGGGAGTACACGAACCGCTGGATGTCCCCGTTGAACGACGCCTCGGCCGCCTCGGCCGACTCGTAGACGTAGCCGGAGTTGAGGAACATCGGCTCGGCGGTCTCCTCGAAGCCGGTGCGCATCTGCCCGGCCCGCACCCCCAGGGTGTCGGGGTGGAGTCCGTCGGGGAGCTCGTTGTTTCTCATCCGCTGCTTTCTGAGTGTCGTCGGTGGTGCGGGTGGCGGGTCGGGCCGGGTCAGGACTGTCGCCAGGGCAGTCCCGCGACCTTCCACCCGTTGACCGACCCGCGATGGCCCGCCGCGTCCGGGTCGCCCTCGAATCCCTCGGCCACGTTGTAGGCGGGGCCCAGGCCGGCGGCGGTGGCGGCGCTCGCGGCGGCGGCCGACCGG